>DAOQNB010000759.1:0-3714 GCA_035335845.1 Acidobacteriota bacterium
TGGAGACTTTATAATCCGATTGGTTCGAAACATACTTTCACTGGATTAACTGATGCCGATGGTCGCCACACCGTCGAGATCCAGCTTGACGAGTTGACCCAACCGCGCCCGGTCGTGATTACAGCCGAAGCCACCATGAGCGATGTCAACCGCCAAACACAATCAAGTTCAACCAAAATACTGGTGCACCCATCTCACCTCTGCGTCGGTCTCAAGAGCCATCAGCAGTTCATTTTTTCTGGCGAAACATTTGAAATTGAAACCATCGTGACTGACCTTGATGGCCAGGTACAGGCAGGAAAATCAGTCAAGTTTGACGTTGTTCGACTGGAAAGGCGGCCTACGAAATACGGATACGCCATTGTTGAAGTTGATCCGCAAACTGAAACCGTGGTTACTGGATCAGAGCCGTTTGGGTGGAAGTTTTCACCGACAACTGGCGGATTATACAAGCTGATCGCTTCGGTTTGGGACGATCACAAACGACTCAATCAAACCCAAATTTCCCTCTGGGTTGCGGGCGCAATGGGCGGCATGAATCCAGAATTTTCAGAAGAACAGGCTGAACTGATTGCGAACCAAACTATTTATGAACCGGGTGAAACGGCTGAAATTCTGCTTCAAGCGCCATTCTTCCCAGCCGAGGGGCTGCTGACGGTGCAGCGGTCAGGAGTCATTCATCACGAACGGTTTACCCTTGACCAGCCCGCCCGCAAATTTTTGATTCCGATTACTGACCATCACATTCCAAATATCACGGTCCAGGTCAATCTGGTCGGGGAAACTTTCCGCCGGGATGGAGACGCCAACGAACTGACCGACGCTCCGAAGCAGCCGGCCTACGCGAGCGGGATGCTAGAATTTTCGGTTTCAGCCAAACTCCGCCGTCTCACCGTTACCGCAACGCCCAAAGAAGAGAAAGTACATCCGGCCAGTAAAACTTCGATCACGCTTGCGGTGACTGATGCCAGCGGAGCACCGGTTCAACAGACTGAGTGCGTGGTGGTGGTAGTGGATGAAGCCATTCTGGCGCTTTCGATGCGACCTGATGTTGACCCATCGGAGTGGTTCTATCAAAAGCGGGAAGCCGGAACCGTTTTCGACCACACCCGAGACAATCTGGTACTGGCACCACTCTCCGGTAATCTGGAAATGACTGACCAGTTATCCCGTCGGCAAGGTCTTGCCGCCGCTGGTGCCGCCTACGATGGACCACCCATCCGGGAAGAATCGACCTATTCCTCAATGCCGATTGAACTCAACCCGGCGTCACTCTCAGAAACCAGATTCGGGCTCTTTCAGCAACTTCTTTCAGCTTCACCCGAAGGTGGCCAGGACCCAATCCGGTTGCGAACCAATTTTTCGCCGCTGGCGGCGTTTTTGCCTTCGGTGGTGACTGACAAACAGGGCCAGGCGACGGTTGACATTGAGCTGCCAGATAATCTGACGCGGTATCGAATTCTGGTGTATGCGGCGGCTGGAGACAATCTGTTTGGAAAAGGCGAATCATTGCTCACTGCCCGGTTGCCGTTGATGGTTCGGCCTTCTCCACCGCGATTTCTCAATTTTGGCGATGAATTTGAACTCCCGATTGTGATCCAAAATCAGGAGGATGAACCGCTGGCCGTGGATGTGGCGGTGCGGTCATCGCATCTATCTTTTCCCAAAGGCGCTGGACGGCATCTGGTTGTTCCAGCCGGTGACCGCCGGGAGCTTCGGATTCCCGCCACTCCAACCCAAACCGGACACGCCACCCTGGATGTTGCGGCTTGTGCCGGAATTGAAACCGACGCGGCACAATCGAAACTGCCCATTTATGAACCAGCCACCACGGAAGCCACTGCGACCTATGGCGAAGTGGGAGATGACCCGATTCAAATTCCGGTTTCAGTGCCCAATGACGTGCTTCCCAATGTCGGCAAGCTGGAACTCACGACTTCCTCGACCCAGCTTCAGGCGCTGACGGATGCCGTGCTGTACCTGGCTGAATATCCCTTTAACTGTTCCGAACAGGTGGCTTCCAGAATCATGGGGCTGGCCGCGCTCAAGGAGATACTCAAGCAGTTCAAAGAAGTATCGAAGCTTCCTTCAAATTTGCAACTGACCGAGTTTCTGCTGGCAGACTTGAGGTTGCTCAGTGCCCGCCAGCATAGCAGCGGTGGGTTTTCATTCTGGAGAGGTGCCGCGAAAGCCGATCCTTTTTTGAGCGTTCACGTCGCTCATGCCCTGGTTCGGGCAAGAATCAAAGGCGTGATTGAACCTTCCGACAAAAAATACTCAGATGTCATCGGCTATTTGCGCAAAATCGAACAAGGCTTTCCGACGAAGTACCCCGAAGCTGCCAAACTGGCGGTGAAAGCCTACGCGCTTTATGTGCGGCATCTCAATCACGACACGAACCCATCAGCCGCGAATTTGCTGGTTCAAAACAGAGATCTCAACACACTTCGGCTTGAGACCATCGGCTGGGTGTTACCGGTGCTGGCAGCATCAGACAAAACCAGCCACGAATGCGACCGCCTGATTCAGCATCTGTATAACCGGGTGGTTGAAACGGGCCATGCGGCTAGCTTCATCGAATCGCACACCGACGAGGAACGCCTGCTCCTGCATTCCAATCGCCGAACGGACGCGATTTTGCTTGAAGCCTTGCTGTTAGTGAGGCCGGAAAGTGACCTGATTCCCAAACTGGTTCGGGGACTGCTGGCACATCGCCGGAAAGGTCGCTGGTTAAACACCCAGGAAAACGTGTTTGTGTTGCTGGCATTGGAACGGTATTTCACAACTTACGAAACTACGCCACCAGACTTTGTGGCTCGCATCTGGCTCGGCGAAGACTTTGCCGGGGAACAGGTCTTCGAAGGTCGAACCACCGCCCAGCATCAGCTTTCCATTCCAATCACGCAGCTTGAGACCGACGACACCTCAAAGCCGGTCACGCTGAGCAAAACCGGCCCAGGCCGAATGTATTACCGCCTTGGTCTCACCTATGCCCCAGCCAGTGTCATGCCAGTGCCAGTGGAAGCGGGGTTCAGCCTTTCGCGTGAATACACGGCAGTTGACGACCCCGGCGATGTCAAACGTCTTCAACCAAATGAATGGCAGATTCGTGCCGGTGCCCGCGTCAAAATCACGGTCACCATGGTCGTTCCATCCCGCCGGTATCATGTGGCACTGGTGGATCCGCTGCCAGCCGGGCTTGAAATCCTCAACCCGGAATTAAAAACAACCGGATCGGTACCGGTAATCAAGGAAGAAGATTTACTCAAAGGTAGGGTCTGGGATTGGGCATGGTTTGAACACCAGAACCTGCGCAACCATTGCGCCGAAGCCTTTGCCTCGCTGGTGTGGGAGGGCGTCTATACGTACCGTTATTTCGCCATTGCCACCACGCCCGGCAGGTTCATTGCCCTACCGCCCAAAGCCGAGGAAATGTACGCCCCTGAGACTTTTGGACGAGGCCAGGCGGACGTCGTTGTTGTGACAGAATAACCGGGTGTACGGGCGCTGTTGCATTGAACCGCGCCCTCTTCGAAAACCCGGAACCCGGAACCTTGTCATTACCCAAATTATTTTGATTCGTCAAAACCCACGACTGAAATGAAAAAACTCACCACAGAGGACACAGAGGAACACAGAGGAAGATCAATTTTTTAAATCTCTGTGTTCCTCTGTGTCCTCTGTGGTAGAAGAATGACGAAGTTCAGTTCTGAC
>DAOQNB010000760.1:0-3713 GCA_035335845.1 Acidobacteriota bacterium
AGCCTCGATGTTCTAACCAGTAGACCACATTGGACTTGCCGCTCATGGGGCCGATTTCGATGTGTTGTTCCAACCCAAATTGACGGGCTGGAACCCCCGAATAAATCAAGTCGGCCAGCAACTGGTCGCCTTTTCGGAATGCTTTGATGACAGCGGCGGCGTGAACCCCAGTTGCGGTCCGGAACGCATCGCGGCCAAACACCGGGTAGTTATATGGCAACGGCACCTGACAGGCTTCGGCAATGGTTTCACAGTATCGTTTCAGCATTGAAAGGTCGCGGTTGATGTATCCCATCAACTGCAAATTGACCAGAAGCTGATCCATCGGTGTATTTCCGGCTCGCTCGCCAACTCCCAAACCGGCGCCATGCACTCGATCCACCCCGGCTTCAACCGCGGTCAATGAGTTGATGACATCGAGTCCCCGGTCCCGATGACCGTGCCAGTCAACTTTAATATCCTGACCAGATTCGGCGACAATCTGTTTGACAAAATTGATCAGGGCCCGTACTCCGTGGGGTGTGCTATGGCCAACTGTATCGCACACGCAGATGCGATAGGCACCAGCCCGAATGGCCGTGGTATAGAGCGCCCGAATTGTATCAGGATGTGCCCGCGTGGTGTCTTCGGTGACATACATCACCGGAATGCCATTGTTAACGGCAAAACTGACACCTTCTTCGGTCAACTTGAGCATGTGTTCAAGCGACCAGTTTTCAGTGTACTGTCGCACAGGGCTGGAACCGATGAACATCGCGGCTTCAATCGGTGTCCCAACTTTATTGGCAATGTCAATAATCGGAATGATATCGGCTTTGGCAGTTCGACAGGCGGCATTTGGACGAATTTTTAACCGGTTTTCGACGATTTCTGTGGCCAACCGGGTCACATCAGCCACCGCTCGCGGGCCAGCGCCAGGAAGTCCAATATCAGCCGTGTTGATGCCAAGTGCCTCCATCAAATGCAAAATCTCAATCTTTTTCTCAATTGATGGGTCAGTTACCGATGGCGATTGCAGTCCGTCACGCAGGGTCTCGTCGTCAAAGTCAACCGTCCGGGTTGGTTGAGCCAGACCAACGGTGTTCCAGTCATAAATGAGTTCGTGAAACTGATCTGCCTGGGCAGATGCGTGAGTTGGCACTGAATGGTGAATATCCTCTGACATAACAACCTCTGGGTGGAATGAAGTGAGTCAAAACAGGTCAAACATCAAGCCTGAAGTTGCAGCCGAATCAATCAAAGTCAACAAGTTATAGGAAATTGGTCGAGGTGCTGGGAATCAGCTCGAGAATCAAACACGCAACAAAAAACTCTTTTTTCCTGGTGATTGCCGGGTATGGGAAGTTTGGCTGCAATCAAATCAAAGACTGTCTGCATTGAAGCCGTTTCATCATCGAAAGTCAACCGGGGTTGAATCTCAAACCAAACTGCATTTCTGGAGTTTACAGCGTGCGACTCATTGCTTGACCATCCAAAAACCATTCACTTTAAAAATTTTCTGCCCGTTTTCCCTAACCTTCAACCCCATCACCAGCGGAGCAACGACATAGTTGAGCGAAAAAACTGCAAATCCTGGCCAGCAAAGAGTGGACAGCACCAGCCGGGCGTGCCACAATAGACCCAAAGTCAAATTTTCATGATCGATTCACTATAGACCCGGAGGTTTAGCTTACATGTCAGAAGAAACGCAGAAGACCTATCACGCCGTCGAAAATAATGGAGTCGTGACGGCGGTTTGGGAAATGGTTGGACGGAGACACGTTCGTACAATTGACCCTCGCAGCCAGGAAGGCAAAGCATTGCTGGCCCACTACACACCAGCCGCCGAAGCCCAACCAGCCGCCGAAAACTTGGAACAAATGGCCACCCACGCATAGGTTCTTCGCTCTACCACGTCCCATCAGGCAGGAACTCACTTCACAGTGAAGTGATCCTGCCTTTTTTCGTGCTCACTCAACACGAAAAAACTCGCCATGCTAATCGGGCGAGTTTTTCTGTTCTCTCCAACCGAAACACCATTACGGTGTCGCCGGGACGCGCGACTATTCGTCGTCTTCATCAATCTCGCCATCTTCATCAGCCCCTTCACCTTCAGCCGATTCAAGCGTCATTGAATTATCAACCAGATAATTGATCCATTGCCGGTTGCTGCCTAATAATTTGGCCCCAACCCCCTGTGATTGGGTTTCATCAGCTTCTCGGACCCACACCACTTCAAGCTTGGCAATGGCGTGGGAGGCGTCTTCAGCCGAATAGAGACGTAAGGTGTTGCCAATTTCCAGCGGCTGAGATGTGCGAATAAACACCCCACGGCGGGTCATATTTTCCGCCATTGTCCGTTCGGCATATGCCTTGCCCTCTGCATTTTTCCCTTTGATTAAAATTGGAATGTTGATATGGACCCGCGCTTGTTCATCAGTGATATATTGATTTGATCGCATACAATCCTCGCTGTGGGATAAAGCCTTTAATTACGACAGGTTGTGATTGGAAATCAGGGTGCAGGACAGTCTTAGAAGCGGAAGCGACGCGGAGTGTACCACGATGTCCCACAGTCGCAAAAGAAGATAATAAAAACAGGGTTCAGGGTTCAGGGTTTTGAAGGAGCGCTCTTGACGGCGGTTTGGCTAAGCTGGCAATACCCAATCATCTTATAGAGGAGCCGGGCTCCGACATTGGCATCCCACTCATCTCCCTCTGGACCAGGAGCAACTTCATTTAAATCAAATCCAACTATTTTTCGACCTGAGCGGGCAAGAGCGGCAATGAGGGCAACGGCTTCTTGAAAACTTAATCCGCCAGGAACTGGTGTTCCGGTATGCGGGCACAGGGCTGGATCCAAACCATCAATATCAAAAGAAAGATACACCTGAGCAGGAAGTGGTTCGATGATTTTCTCAATCAATGACTTCCACGAAGCACCTTCAAATTTGCGTGCCGCCAGTTGTTCATCAAAATGGGTCACAATTCGCCCATTTGAGCGCTGGATCAGATCCAGTTCCGCTTCGCAAAAATCACGAATTCCAACCTGCACCAACCTCGAAACGCCTGAAAGTCGAGTCACGACATTGTGCATAATCGAGGCGTGTGACCAGGTAAAGCCTTCATAGCTGTCACGCAAGTCAGCGTGCGCATCAATGTGCAAAATGCCCAGACCTGGAAATCGCTCGGCATACGCCTGAATCGCTCCGAATGGCACCGAATGGTCACCACCTACAATCCCAGCAATTCGACCTTCATCCAGAATGTCACGGGTGATCTGATACACCCATTCGTTGACCTTGGCGCTATAGTCATTGACCTGCGCCAGACACTCAGCCAGCGTAGCTTTATCCAAATCTGTGCCTTCGTGGATGACCTGTTGCGCAATGGGTTTGGCCGCCTGGTTGTACTCGCCAATCAGGTCTGGATCCTCAAGCATAAAGATCCCGGCTTCATATGGGCGACCAGTCCCTAAATCAAACAAATCAACCTGATAACTTGCCTGCCGAATGGCTTCTGGACCGAGCGAAGTCCCTCCACGGTACGAAGTCGTCGCTTCATACGGCACCGGCACCAAAATAAACCGACTGTCATCACGGGTAAACGGCAGCCCAAAAACACCAGACCCTTCGACCGCCGCCGCGTTGGGATCAAAAATTGGATGGAGTGACATGGTGAATGAAGAATGAAGAATTGAGAATGAAGAATTGAGAATGAAGAATGAAGAATTG
>DAOQNB010000761.1:0-3712 GCA_035335845.1 Acidobacteriota bacterium
AAGAATTGAGAATGAAGAATGAAGAATTGAGAATGAAGAATGAAGAATGAAGAATTGAGAATGAAGACTCAATCCAGGTATTCAACCCGATGTCTTCAGCCCCGAGCTTGTGAGTCTTCAGCCTCAGGCACTTATGAACCCACCCAAGCCCACAGCCCCAAATCGCTATTGCCGTTGTGGCGTTCGGATAAAGAGTTCAACCAGATAATCGTGCAGGTAATTGAACAACAAATGCTGAAACCGCCAGCCATAGCGAGCATCGGCCAGATCACGGTCGGTGATGAGAAAGGTATAGGGCTCGCAGGAATTCTCAGGTTTCAAGCGAATTTCCACCCGGACCCCGTTTGGTGCTGGTTCAGCCGAAAAATCAAACAGTGGGTGCTCATACTGACACAACTCGGCGCGAATTTTTTCCAGGCTGCTCAGATCAGGGGTAGGGGTTGAAGGCATTACCAGTTGAGGAAGTGGCAGTCATTGAGGTGAAGACACCGGGCTCAGGGCTGAAGACTTCGGGCTCAGGGCTGAAGACTCGCAAGCTCGGGGCTGAAAAAACGGGTAAAGCCAGGTCTTCAACTCGATGCCTTCAGCCCGGAGCCCAACTTCTTTCGCCCAAGATAGTGTTAGTTGTCTGAAAGCACGACCTGATTGGTGGTTTTTTCCCGTTCCAGATTGGCCAGCAGAAACTCTTTATTGCGAACGAGATCAGCAAAATTGGTCACCGCCATTTCAAAGATATGCCCGTGTTTGATGGCATCTTTTGGACAGGCTTCGACACAGTACCCGCACAAAATGCAGCGACCATAATCAATGTTATAAATTTTGGCAAACCGGTTTTCGATCCCTGGTCGGTCTTCATAGGGACGCAGATCTTCAGTGGCTTCGATGTAAATGGCATCGGCTGGACAGGCAGCCGAGCACAGAAAACAGGCCACACACCGTTCCTTGCCATTTTCGTCACGAGCCAGATAATGCTCTCCGCGATAGCGCGGAAACACTTCGACCGGTACATCCGGGTACTCGCGGGTCAACTTCTTTTTCGGCACATAACTCAGCGTGATGGCCATTCCTTCTACGGCTGTTTTGAGAATTTTTACAGCATCTACGAACTCAGCAATAATCGACATACCAGCTCCCCACTTCTCCAAAGACTAAAATATTTTTCAAGAATAAGTTATCTGGAAAGGGCCAAGCCTTTCCGTACCACATCACGGCTGCCCATAACGAACAATTTCACGGCCTTTTTCAAGTAATTCTCGATCCCACACCATCCCGGAACGCGAATACACGGCCAGTTCAAATTCCTGGGTGAGTTCAATGCAATCGGTTGGGCAGGCTTCCACACACAGATCACAGAACATGCACCGTGAGGTGTCATACACATAGGTTGTCAAAACTTTCTTCTTGCGCCGCTTGTCGCCATCCTGGACTTCGCGGTTGGCCGAACCAACATGAATGCAGTTCTCCGGGCAGGCCAGTGCACACAGGTTGCACGCAATGCACAGGGTTTCCCCTGTCTCAGGATCCAGGTTGAGGCGCGGTGCCCCTCGAAACCGTTCGCTGACCCGCGGGCGCTCTTCCGGATAAAACTCGGTGTAGATTCCCTGAAGCGGGTTTCCGCCTTCACGTTTTTCAAGCAAGGACTTCAGGTTGTATTTCATCGTCAACCGAAATCCTTTTATCAAATCAAGCAACAAAAACCGGGCCACCAGTTGTTTCCAGTTTGGTCTCAGGGCTTGCATAAAGAAATCCCTCCACCGCAAACGGCACATTTCCCAGGCACAAGGGAACCCCACTGCGCATTTTTTCTATAAAACTGTCTGGGTATGGCTAAAGTATAGAGTTGCCGTATGGATCAGGCAAATTGGGTTCCCGCTTGAAGGGGCGTTGTCTCCACTTTACCTTCCAGTACCGGTTCGTGCAAGTCACGTTTTCGACCAAGCAGAAGGCCGCAGAGGGCAAAAAAATAAAAGTTCAAATCCGCATAATACCCGCTGGCCAGCAACAGACCAGGGATCCAGTAGGCAATCCACAACGTCACCAGCAACTGACCAGCCTGACGCACCGAAGCCACCGAAGACTGGCTCATGAAATAGCCTTCGAGCAGGAGCAAGAGAAACGCCAGACCATAGAGTGTCCCCGCAACCAGCCCCAATTCAGCCCAAATTGCAAGCAAGGTATTATGGGGGCTATTGCGCGGCGTTTCGCCGTGGACGGTCGGATACTTTCGGTTATAGTCATCCTCATTATAGTACGTTCGGTTGTATTCATCGGTGTATCGCGTCAACCCGACCCCGGTCAGCCAGTTATCTTCAAACATAATCCAGGCTGCCTGATAGGTTGCCAGCCGGGTGTACAGATTATCTGGATTAGCCACCCGTTCTTGAAAAAACGAGGTTTGGGATAATACCAGCGTGCCACCAGCCAGGACCCCAGCCATCACAGTTGAGCCCAAAATCAATTGCCGACGGCGGACGGTACTGCCAGACCAGAAAGCCGGTAACAGGGCACATCCAACCGCCGTTGCCCAAACTGCGCGAAAAAATGGCAAGGCACTGGCACACAATGCCAGCAAACTGGCAGCCTGACGAATATTCTGTACAGTTGGGGAAAGCGTAACGGGCGAGATGCGCGGCCAGTACCACAGCCATAATCCAATCAACACCGAAATCAGCGCATACGAGTGATCTGCCAGGAAAGGACCATTCACACGCACCATGCCTTCCCGATACAGATTGCTGCCCGCATACACCATCAGATCCTGATGGGTGATCAGTTCGACCAGACCAACCAGCACCAGAAACACCGTCAGCAAACTCAACGCCAGAACTGACCTATTGCCAAGTTGCTTAATATCAACACCTTGTCGGGCAATAACCAGTACGGCCAGTGGGAGGACAAACCCGTCAATGCCAGTTTTCCAGGCAAAGAGCTGGCTGCCTCCCCGCAGGCTGAGATCAAGGATGACAAACACGGCGAAAACGACCCACACTATTTCAAAAAGCCCGGCTCGGAAACCGCCTGGGACGCGCCGGGCCGAAGCCTCACACAGAAAAGAGAGTATCAGGCAGCCAACCATCAGTCGGTCAAAAGTCAGCACCGATTTTTCCCAGGGAAAGCGTGCCCAAAATGACAGCAGTGGCGAAGTTGCCAGCCAGGCAATAAAGAGTGGGGTCGTTCGACCGCGGGTGACCACCAGGAGAGCAAGAAACAGCAAAAAACCAACACACGGTTCCAACATCAGTGTTTTGTTCCGGATTGTGAATATGGTGACAAGTTGTTGCGAAGAGAAGTCGCCGACAATCTGGCACTCCCAAATTGGACAACTGGTTGCCAGCCTCTGTCAAGAAAGACCTTATCCAGCCTTTTAAACGTAAAATCCAGAAGCATTTGGATAACCTGAATCAGGATAGGATTGACGCCGTGGGAAGCCAACCCCATGCTTGCATCTTCGGTGGATTCTGGTGTACCGTTTGGTTGCCAACTCTTCATCATTTCGGCTGGATCCCCATCTTCAAATCAAAAATGCACAGTGAATCGAGCCAGGAGGACTTTCTCGCATGACGTACTTTGACCTGCCTCCAGTTATTGAACGGATGCTTGCCGTTGACGACAAAATCAGCGACCTGAATTTCTCAGTCGGACGCCCACCACAAGTGGAAATCAATGGGAAGCTGACCCCGGTTGATATCAAGGGACTGCGCAGCCTGACACC
>DAOQNB010000762.1:0-3707 GCA_035335845.1 Acidobacteriota bacterium
CTTGGTGCTTGGTGCTTGGTGCTTGGTTCTTGGTGCTTGGTGCTTGGTGCTTGGTGCTTGGTGCTTGGTTCTTGGTTCTTCGAAGGATTGATTTCCAAGCACCAGGCACCAAGCACCAGGTACTACCTACGAAGCATTAATCGCCCGCGCCAGTGCCCAGCTTCGAATGTGTTTGATTTGTTCGGTCATGGTGCGTGACAGCGGGATGGTTTGACTCAGCGTCTTAATCAGATGGGTCATACTGAGCGGGACTTTCTGATTAAAAGCTTCGATGGAGGCAACTTCAACCGCCTGCTCGATTTCAGCACCGTTCCAGCCTTCTGAGGTTTTTGAGAGCGTCACCAGATCAAACCCCATCATATTGCACCCTTTGCGGAGCAGGTGAATGGTGAAAATCTGCTTGCGTTCTTCTTCATTGGGTAAATCCAGGAAAAAGACCTGATCAAATCGCCCTTTGCGGATGAATTCGGCTGGGAGCAAATCAATCCGGTTGGCGGTCGCAGCCACAAAAACCTGCTCGTCTTTTTCCTGCATCCAGGTCAGAAAAGTGGCAAAAATACGAGTTGACGGTCCACCCTGAGCACCTTCTTTGATGCCGACGATGCCCGTCTCAATTTCATCAATCCATAAGACGCAAGGGGAGAGCGCTTCGACAGAAGCCAGCGCCCGCCGAAACGCGTTTTCCGGTGCCCCATACCCGACGCCTGAAAAAATATTGCTCATGTCGAGTCGAAAGAGCGGGAGATTCCACATCGAGGAAATAACTTTGACCGCCAGGCTTTTTCCACAGCCAGAAATCCCCATCATCAGCAAGCCCTTGGGTTTTGAAACACTGGCCTGTTCGGCTTCTTTGGAAAACAGATTGGCACGTCTGGCCAGCCAGTTTTTGAGCGAATGATACCCACCCAAATCTTCAGCCTTAAACCGGGGATAGATAAATTCGAGCAGGCCGTCTTTTTTGGTGATTTGTTCTTTTTCGACCAGCACCTGGTTGATCACTTCGTCAGAAAACGCCTGTTTCCCGTAAAAGATGCCACTGAGAACGTGCTGGATCTCGCTAAAGGTTAAGCCCTTTAACCCATTGATGAGATTGCGCTTCAGGGTTTCGTCGGCAATAGTTGTTTTGAAATAGCGGGTGGTGAGATAGTCCACCAGCGGGCCGATTTCATCTTCAGCCGGCAACAGCACTTCGACCAGATAAATTTCTTTTTTCAGTTCGTCAGGAATGCTCAAGATTGGCGAGACAAGGCACAAAAACTTGCCTTTTTCCTTCAGCGCATAATAGGCATCACGCAATTCGCGGATAATCAACGGGTTGTTTTCGACTTCGCGGTGAAAATCCTTGAGCAGAAAAAAGCCACGATCCTGGGTCTTGATGATGAATTCCAGTACCCCCCGGGCATCCATCGTGCCGGGAATCAATTCTTCCCCAAGCCGTAACCCTTGAGAAATCGTCCAGATATAGACATTGAGCGGCGGGTTAAACCCTCGGGCAATTGATTGAATCATCCGTTCAACACGATCTTCTTCCCAACTCAGCAAATACAACAGCGGGTATTGGGCAATGATCGCTTTTCGAACACGGTCAATCGGGCGGGGACGGACAGTTGCAGGTTTGCTCATAAAGAATTTCGCCAGATCAGGGGTACAAATAAGGAATTGGTCAGTACCACCCGCGTCAGGGGGTGGGCCTCATTGATTTCCGAACCCACCTGCTCACGCGGGTGGTACTGACCCATAATCTTTCTGATCACGCCTAAAACTCAACTTCGACTTCTTTTGCCTTTCGGGGCGGAAGGATTTCAAACGGAATCAATCCCTTGTGGACTTCCTCTAACGCAACCCGGGTCGGTTTGTGTGAATTGGAAACCAACCGTGGAGAATCGCCTTTCTGAATCTGTTTGCTGCGCCGGGCAGCGATCAAAATCAGACGGTATTTGCTGTCGGCATAATGCAGCGATTTTTTGTCTTTCTCAGTCATCGTTTTACTACTCCTTCAAAAGTGGAAACCAGGTTTCTCAAGATATGTTCTGAACGTCGCCATCGGACGCGTTCAGCGTGAACAATTGAAATCAAATACTGGGTGGCAGCTTCTAAATCATCATTGATGATCACATAGTGAAATTCCCGAAAACGTATAACTTCGTCGCGAGCATTGCGCAAGCGTTGTTCAATGTCTTCAGGTTTATCCAGTCCACGTGACCGTAACCGTTGCGCCAAAACGTCAAAACCAGGCGGCATAATAAACACCTGGGCCGAATGCGGCATGACCTGACTGATGAGCGAGGCGCCCTGCACATCAATATCCAGAACAATATCTCGGCCACGGGCCAGTTCGTCTTCGATGACTCGCCGACTGGTGCCGTAAAAATTCCCGTGAACGTAGGCCGATTCCAGAAATTCTCCGCGCTCGCGCATCCGCAAAAATTCATCCACAGAAACAAAAAAGTAGTCTTTCCCGTGCTGTTCCCCAGGGCGTGGTGCGCGGGTGGTGTAAGAAATAGAATAGCCCAGGTTATCAACCGATTTTAACAATCGAGCCAGCAAGGTCGTTTTTCCAGCCCCAGACGGTGCCGAAATCACAATCAATCCACCGCGCCGGGCAGGTATTTTTCGAACATCAGCCTCATTCGACATTTTGCACCTGTTCCTTAATTTTCTCGACTTCCATCTTGATTGCTAACGCCGCCTGAGTAATTGGGACGTCGCCAGATTTTGAAAGAATGGTATTTGCTTCGCGGTTCATTTCCTGGGTGAGAAAATCCATCTGTTTTCCAAGTTCGCCCTGAGTTCCGACAAGCTGGTTAAACTGGGTCAGGTGGCTTTTGAGCCGGGCGATTTCTTCGGTTACATCGCTGCGATCCGCTAAAAAGGCGGCTTCCTGGGCTAATCGCACCGGGTCAACTTCGCCTTTATCCCGGAGTAATTCAGTAATGCGGCGTTCGAGTTTTTGCTGATACGCCTCAACGACTTGCGGCACCATGGCCTCGACTTCAGTCACCCGGCGGGCAATATGCTCTAATCGAAGCGTCAATTCAGCGGCAAGCTCCGTGCCTTCAGCCAGACGCATCTGCTCCAGGTTTTCCAGTGCCTGCCCCAGCGCCGTGGTCAGCCCGGTGGCAAGCTGCTCAACCAGGTCAGGTCCAAGCGCGGCAGATTGAATCGCCCCTGGCAACCGGGCAATCAAACTCAAATCAAGCATGCCGTCAACCCCCGTGGCTTCCTGGGCCCGGCGCAGGGCTGAAACATAGCCACGCACCAGCGGAAGGTTGACGTCATAACTGACTTCCCGGTTTGGCTGAACGGAAACCGAAACTTCAACTCGACCACGTCTGAGAACTGACTGAACCTGCTTTTTTACCCGGTTGTCCTGGCCCGAAAATTCGACCGGAAGGCGCATCACAACATCGAGAAACCGGCTGTTGACCGTTCGCACATCAACATTCACGGTAAAGTCCTGCAGTTCACATTTTGCGCTACCAAAACCTGTCATGCTTTTCATGAGTTTTTATTCCAGTTGGAAGTCAGTCGTCAGTCGTCAGTCGTCAGTCGTCAGTCGTCAGTCGTCAGTCGTCGAGGGTTGGGGTTTTGAATTGCCGGTCAAGTCTATTTGCTTCTATGTGAGTCAGTTCTGAACAATTTTTTTCACAGAATTCTATGGATTCAACGATCTGGGTTTTATCTACTGACGACTGACTGATGGACGA
>DAOQNB010000763.1:0-3705 GCA_035335845.1 Acidobacteriota bacterium
ATTCTTCATTCTTCATTCTTCATTCTTCATTCTTCATTCTTCATTCTTCATTCTCGACTGGTGTTTTATGTCAGCCAACCCGAAACATTTTTACTCGCTCGACGAATATTTTGCCCTCGAACACGCCAACACTACCCGGTTTGAATATTGGGATGGCGACATTCTCTGTATGAGCGGCGGAAGTCTGGCTCATAGCCGGATTGCAGGAAATGTGTTCCGCAGAATTGGCAATGACCTTGAACAGGCTGGCCGTCAGTGCGAGGCATTTACCTCAGACCAACCAATTAAAACACCAACCCTCCCACCATATCGTTACCCAGATGCTTCGGTGGTGTGCGGCACCGTTCAACTTGAACAATTTCGTGGAATTGACATGCTCATCAATCCAATTTTGATTGTGGAAGTAATGTCCCCCACTTCTGCTGAACTGGATCGCCACGCGAAATTTGAAGCCTATAAAGAAATTTCAACGGTTCGTGAATATCTTTTGATTGATCAGGAATCACCAACCGTCACCCTCTGGCAAAAGCAACCTGATGAAAGCTGGGCCCCCACCCTGGCTCAAGGGTTGGACCAATCAATTGAGTTAACATCTCTGGCATGTACACTGCACCTGGCTGATATTTATGCCCGGGTTGAATTTGGAATTTCTGAACCTTCAAGATAAAGCCACAGTTCAGGACTCATTATAAGTACCTTGTCATAAGTTGACTGAGAGATTGAATCTGGTAAGCATTTGATTCTTTTCGTGTTTTTCGTGGTTTTCGTGGTTAATAATGTCTTGGAATCTTTGGTAAGGTACATATTCCATGAAAATCACCTATGCCTGTAACTCAAAGCTCCCACGCCTCGCGTGGTGTGCGCGACTCGGCAAAAATGCGGATGTGATTGAGGTTCTGCATGGATCGTGGGTTGAAACAGGTGAAACTGGATTTTTCGAAGGCGCCTGGGATGATGAGTTTGAGACCTTTCGATTTGATGACGCCCAGATGGCCGTTGGTTCCGGGGCACGATTGACCACAGATGGCATTGTTTTTGTGTCGCCAGGTCACAGTCTCGAATGGATTCAATCACTTCGAATCGAAGACGAACTCCTGATTTCCAATTCGCTGCCGTTTTTGTTGATGCAGGCCAGAGACGGACTTGATTTTGGGCATCCGTTTTACCTGTTTGACTTTTTAAACCGGTATCGGCAAGGACTGGCAGTTCATACCAAAACCATTCCGACGGCACAGCAGCGACAGGTTCAGATTCACGACGGCTGTAACCTGCTGGTGAACACAGATTTGACAGTACAGCGGCTTGAAAAACCGCATCCATCTCCGCCAGGAAACTATCACGAGTATGTTCAGTTGCTCCAGGAAACCCTCAACCGCGTGTCAGCCAATGCTCAGGACAGACAAAGGCAGCGGCACTATCCTCCGGTGACTACGATCTCGACCGGGTATGATTCAACTGCGATCTCGGTTCTGGCCAGCCAGAGTGGTTGCCGTGAAGCACTCACTTTTCGTCAAAGCGGTGACCTCAACCAAGGCTACCTGCACGACAGCGGCGCGCAGATTGCCCACCTGCTGGGACTGAACGTGACAGAATTTGACCGCGAAGCCATCCAAAATCTGCCTTTCTTGACCGACGCCGAATTTTTTATCAACCCATTGATTTCAACTGACCGTGGGTTCCTGGTTTTTGAGGACCATCTGACCAGCCGGCTCGTTTTGACGGGCCGCAACGGAGAAAACTACTGGACCACCGACCAGAAGCTGATTTTTCCCTTGCTCCAGGAACCATCTGCCCGCTTAATGTCAGGCACAACCCTGGGTGAATATCGGTTGCGGGCCGGGTTTATTCACTTCCCCGTGCCGTTTTGCGGTGCGGTTCACGCCGAAACCATTTTTCAAATTACAATGTCGGATGACCTGAAACCCTGGTCCATTGGCGGTGAGTATGACCGCCCAATTGCCCGCCGAATCATTGAAGAAGCCGGCATCCCGCGCCAGTTGTTCGGTCAGGTTAAAAAAGGCGGTGGCAACAAAGCTCGTCCCTACCGGCTCACCAACCGTTGCGAAGCGGATTTCCAGGCATTTTACAAATCAGAAATTCAGCCACGCTTCCCACAACCCAACTTTGATCAGCTTGAAAGCGCCGCCCGTTACGCGGAGCGCGACTACACTCACCGGAACTGGAACTCGCCGAACCTGTTTGTCTTCCATTGGGGCTTTGAGCGAATCAAATACCGGTATCAGGTGTAGTCATTCGACTTTGGCTTGCATTCTCCTCTTCAAAGAGGGTATACCACTTTGCAATAACCCCCTTGTGCTATATCAAAGCTAAATCATTGAAAGAATTGTATTTCCCTGAACTCTGAACCCTGATTCGCCCTGCTCTATTACCCCATTGCCTGGAGTCACCCTATGCCGGCACAAACTCTCAATGAAGTGTATAAATTCTTTCTGAATGAGCCTTTAACTGCTGAAGAACTCGCGACACTCTATATTCCAGACTTGAATGATGCGCGAGGAACTGACGTGGTGGATCGGTTGGTTCGTAATTTAGACCAGAGTGCAGGTGGACGTTTTTCCAAAGCTTTTTTACTGGGCCATCCTGGCGTTGGAAAGTCCACTGAGTTAGTCAGACTTTCCAGTAAAATAGCTGGAAAGTTTCAAACCATTAGCTTTAACGCCTCAACAGATCTCAATCCGGCTGTGTTTCAGCCCTTTGATATCATTTATTTAATGATGATCCAGGTGGTTGAAGCAACGAAGGAGAAAACAGGTAAATCACCTTCTTCTCAGTTACTGGGAGAGATTAAAGATTGGTTTACAACAAAAACCCAGAAAGAAAACCGAACAACAATGTTTGGAGCAGAAATCTCAGCCGGTGCAGGGGCAGACGATAAAAGCCTTCTGGCCAACTTTTTGGGGCTCATTGCCGCAATAAAAGGTGAGATTAAATATGCTGGCGGACATAGCGAAGAGAATATCAAATATCAGATCATTCAGATTTCATCTCTTATTCGACTCGCCAATCAGCTTCTTGATGAGTGTAGCCAAATTTTGAAAACTGAAACTGGTCAAGATTGGCTTTTTATCTGGGATGGATTTGAGCGCCCCGAGGTTTCGCCCAAAAATGTAGAGCAACTTTTCATTACTTACCGCAATGTCTTAAAAGAACTCCGGACGAACCTCATTTTTACAATTCCAGTCAGCTTAGGATTTGCGAAAAGCGCTGAACTCCCTTTTGAGAGTTTCCTCATTCCAGATACTCCTGTTTTCACCCGGAATTTTGGGAAACACATTGAAGGACGCAATTCACTTCAGAAGGTTTTGGATTCCCGAATCAATCCCAGTCTTTTTGAACCTCATCAAAGCGAACGTCTGATGGTTGCATCGGGCGGCAATCTTCGTGATTTGTTCAAACTGGTATCCGAAGCAGCCAATTTGGCGCTGGACCGATCTTCTTCACCAGCCCAGATCAAAGAATCTGACGTGACGAAAGCGATGAATAAATTGCGTGCTGAGTATCGCACCCGACTTGGAGATGACCTTCAGGAAAGCACTCATATCCCCTACTCTGAAAAAGCAGCCAAATTAATGCAGATTTATAAGCAAAAGCCCGATGATCAGGTTCCAAATGCTGTGCTCTATTTTTTGTTGCGCGCCCGGGCAGTCCAGGAATTTAACAATGGTGACCGCTGGTTTGGAATTC
>DAOQNB010000764.1:0-3703 GCA_035335845.1 Acidobacteriota bacterium
ACAATCTGGACGAAAGAAGCGGGACTTCCGAACAATGCCATTCTGGCCCTGGCGCAAACCGGTGATGGCTACCTCTGGCTCGGGACATTTCAGGGATTGGTCAGATTTGACGGAGTTCAGTTTACGGTCTTGAACAAAACCACCGTTCCAGAATTCAAAAATAATACGACCTGGAAACTGCTGGTCAGTTCGGATGGCACGCTCTGGGTCGGCACTAACGGCGGAGGGCTCATGGCATATAAAAATGGCCAGTGGAAAACCTTCACGCCTGAACAGGGCCTGACCTCTGAAATCATTTCGGCCTTGTTTGAAGATCGCCAAAAACGGCTCTGGATTGGCACCCGCAAAGGGTTGAATTATCTGTCTTTAGAGTCACCAGACCAGGGATTCAAACGAGTTGACACCCTGGATGGCAAAGCTGTCACTGATATTCGGGCGATTGGACAATCGGCAGATGGCAGCATTCTGCTGGGCAGCCAGAATATGCTCTTTCAGGTAATCAATCGTACCGACGCGCTGGCACTAACCTCATATAAAATACTTGAAGGTCAAATCGTCAGTCTCTTCACAGATCAAAAGCAGAATCTCTGGATTGGTACGATTGGAGCCGGGTTGTATCAGGAACGACCTGACCACACCCTGACCCACTTTACCAATGCCAGTGGGTTTTCAGGCACGGTCGCTTCTGTTTTTTGCGAAGATCGGGACGGAAATCTGTGGATTGGGTCGGCCAAAATTGGGCTCGTTCGGTTTGCGGACAACAAATTTACGGCGTTTACTCAGTCAGATGGCCTTTCGGGTGAAGACGTATCGTCCTTGCTTGAAGACCGTGAAGGAAATCTCTGGGTCGGAACCTATCGGGATGGACTCAATCAACTCCAAAACGGGAAGTTTCTTACCTACACCACCAAAGAAGGGTTGTCACACAACATTGTCTGGCAAATTCAGGAAGCCCAGGATCATAGTTTGTTCATCTGTACCAACCAGGGGCTGACTCATCTCACCAATGGCAAACTCACCCGCTTTGCGACAGGCTATTTTAATTCAACTGTTTACTGTGCCGTACAGGATCAATCCGGCAACTGGTGGGCTGGCACGCAAAGTAACGGACTCGTTCAATTTCATCCAGATTTACCCAACCGCCCCCCACTGGCGACCTTCACCACCCAAACCGGGTTGCCCAGCAATCAGGTTCGGGCGCTGTCTGAAGACACCCAGGGAAATCTCTGGCTGGGTACACCAGCGGGACTGTGCCGCAAAAGTGGAGCGACGATTACAACCTTCACCACTGAAAATGGCCTTCCCTTAAATGTCATCCTGGCAATTACCTGTGCCAAAGACGGGAGTGTGTGGGTTGGAACCGATGGGGGCGGGCTCACCCGGTTTCAAAATGGCCAGTTTACGACTTTCACACGAACAGAAGGTCTCCCAAGCAACGTCATTTTATCGCTGTATGAAGACGTAGACGGTATCCTCTGGGTGATTACCAATGCCGGGTTGTGCTATGTGCAGGAAGGCAAACTCCGAACGTTGAGTCAGCTTCCTGGCAATCAACCCGAAACACTCCATCAAATAATCGAAGACACCCAGGGAAATTTTTGGATTGGGAGTGGCGATGGCATTCTTCGAGTCAATCGCAAAGCACTGCTCCAGTTTGCCCAGGGACAAATGCCAGCCGGAGAAGCAGCGCTGTTTACACAGTTTGATGGAATGAAAACCGATGAAACCAATGTTCCCGCCCCAGCCCTGAGGGCCTCTGATGGAACACTCTGGTTTCCGACGTTGTGTGGCCTTGCCATCATTGATCCAGTCAGTATCCCCATCAATCCAGTTCCGCCAACCGTCGTGATGGAAAGTGTCACGGCCAATGGGGAAGCCCTGCGTCCAGGCCCAGATAAACTGGCACTCGCTTCGTTTCAGAATACTTTTGAAGTGACCTGCTCGGTCTTGAGTTTTTCAGCCCCCCAACGAAATCGCATCAAGTACCGCCTGGCTGAGTTCCAATCACAGTGGAGTGAAGTGCAAGGAAAACGCACGCTTTCTTTTTTCAATATTCCTTCTGGAAAATACACACTCGAAATCCTGGCCTGTAACAATGACGGCGTGTGGAGCATGCTTCCCAATCGCCTGGCCGTTCACATTCAGACCTCTCCGTGGCGTTCGCCCTGGGCAATTCTGGTTTACAGTGGAGTTGTGATTGGGCTGATTTTCAGCAGTGCCCGGCTCCGCACCGGGTATCTGGTTCGACAAAACCAAAGACTGCAAGTTCAAGTTGGCGAACGAACCCGAAAACTGGCCGAAACCGCATTTCACTTATGGCAGCAGCAACAGGAACTGGAACACCAAAAAAATGTGCTGGCCGAAGCCAACCTGAAACTCCAGGAAATAGACCGGCTTAAAGCAAGCTTTACCGCCATGCTGGCTCATGATTTAAAATCTCCGCTCAGTGTGGTCAAAACCGCCATCGAACTGTTGCAGATGGAATCTTCGATTGCCTCCGGTCCGCTCGCGTCTCTGCTCCAGGCGTCAGACCGGAGCCTGGATAAAGTCCTGACCCTGATTTCAGAAATGCTCGAAGTGTCACGAGCCGAAGCCCAGGAAATGAAACTGTCCTGTGCGCCACTGGAAACCGAGTCTTTCTTACGCCAATGTGCCGAGGATGTCCGTGTCAGTGCCCGGGCGCGCCGGATTACCCTCGAAATCAAGCTTGAACCAGGATTACCGGCAATTTCGGCTGATCGGGGAAAACTTGAGCGCGTGTTTGCCAATCTGCTGTCCAATGCCCTGAAATTTACCCCGGATGGCGGCACAATTTCGATTGAAGGATGGGTCGAAACCGGCACTGGAGTTGAAACCGGTCAGCAGTTGTTGAAAGTTTCAATCACCGATACGGGCGAAGGAATTCCGGCTGAAGACATCCCCTATTTGTTTGAGCCATATCGGCAGTCAAAATCAACCAAAAAGCAGTTGGGAGTTGGCCTTGGACTGACAATTGTGAGACGCATCGTGGCCGCGCACGGAGGCAATATCTCGGTTCACAGCCAGTTGGGTGTTGGAACGTGTTTTACGGTGCTCCTGCCGACGCTCCCACCTGAAGCATCGTCTCTCGCCGAAGTATCGCCGTTATCAGTGGCGACCGAAGATAAATCGTTTGTTTCCGCCGTGCCCAATAGCCCTGATGCCAATTCGATCCCGCCCATTTCGCCACGGGTTCTGATTGCGGAAGACAATGTCATCAGCCAAAGAATTCTGGCCGCCCAGGTGAAAAAACTTGGCTATCAGGTCGAAGTCGTCAACAACGGGCTCGAAGCCGTTAACGCCGTTGAAACATCGCGATTTGATGCCATTTTGATGGATTGCTATATGCCTGAAATGGATGGATTTACAGCGACGCAGGCCATTCGTCGCAAGAAAACCCATCGTTCTAAAATCAGAATCATTGCACTGACGGCTGAAACAACTGTTGAAACAGTGGAAAAATGTCTCCAAATCGGCATGGATGACTTTTTAGGAAAGCCCTTTACCTTTGAGGATTTAAAGGCTTTGTTACAACGGTGGGTGCCAATTATCGCGACCGAAGAGGGCTAAAGACAACGGGCTGAAGACAATGGGCTCAGGGCTGAAGACATTGGGCTTGGGGCTGAAGACAACGGGCTCAGGGCAGAAGACAATGGGCTCAGGGCTGAAGACAACGGGCTCAGGG
>DAOQNB010000765.1:0-3695 GCA_035335845.1 Acidobacteriota bacterium
TTTTTTCATCCCCTGC
This sequence comes from Acidobacteriota bacterium, assembly GCA_035335845.1. Classification (GTDB taxonomy): domain Bacteria; phylum Acidobacteriota; class Blastocatellia; order Chloracidobacteriales; family Chloracidobacteriaceae; genus JACQXX01. Next base: position 17 of record DAOQNB010000765.1, read on the forward strand.
TCTTTCTTGAAAACAGCTTACCATATAGGTGGTCAGCGTTGCTTTGAACGCGCCACCACCGGATGCGATTCATCTCCCGATTTCTCCGCCCGGTCCGCGCCCCATTGGGGCGCGGACCGGGCGGAGGAGGGAGAGTAACCTCTGTTTCCGGTGGTAGCTCCCAAAACCTCGCAACCGACCGGCTAAACTTGCTCCATCCTTTCAGGATGAGAACCACGCCCACACGGTAGGCGTCGGCTCAGTCCCGTTTATTTCGCTTTCTCCCCCGGCCTGACAGATTTGTCCGCTTTGCGAATGTGAGAGCTTTTCATCCAGGCGATGATTGGCGTATTGTTGCTGTAACCTCATTTATATCTTTTATTTTCACTCCTGGATAATTTTCTTATGGCATCGCTCTACAGCCAGCGACGATTAAAAGACCTGGAAAAACTTTTGGATGAGCAATATGAAAACCTGGTATTTCCCGAGCTTGAACGTGATCGAATAGCCGACATGGCTCAAGAATTTTACCTCAATAAAAAAAGGGAAAATTCAAAGAGCAAAGCGGCGTCAAGCCGCCGCACTCCAAAGTGTTTTTACGGCTAGACCCGCTGCCACTTGTCCGCCATAATCCCTGGCAATCCAAACATTCACCTTCATTCCCACAAGGAGAGTAAACGCCACTTGATGAAACGCCTTGTCGTTACGGTTTTGCTCATGTTCGTGCTCAGTTCAATCGCTCTTGGACAAAAGCAAAAAATCTTCCCTTATCCAATTCATAAAAAACAACTTCCCAACGGTCTTAAACTGGTGGTCGTGCCGTTTGACAGCCCTGGCATTATGGCCTATTACACCGTAGTCCGGGTTGGTTCGCGCAACGAAGTCGAGCCAGGCGTCACCGGATTTGCCCACTTCTTTGAACACATGATGTTTCGGGGCACGCCGAAATATTCAAATGAGAAGTACCAGGCCATCTTGAAAGACCTGGGGGTTGATTCCAACGCCTTCACGTCAGACGACTGGACCTGCTATCACAGTACGGCTCCGGCCAGCGCGCTTGAAACCATTATGGATATGGAATCAGACCGCTTCCAGAATCTGAAATATTCACTCGAAGATTTTCAGAAAGAAGCCAAGGCCGTGCTCGGAGAATACAACAAAAGTGCCGCGTCTCCGTTTCTGGCCATCAATGAAGCCCAACGCGACACGATGTATAGCAAACACACCTATAAACATTCGACGATTGGGTTTTTAAAAGACATTGTGGACATGCCCAATCAATATGACTACAGCCTCAAGTTCTTTGACCGGTTTTATCGCCCTGAAAACTGCACCGTGATGGTGGTTGGCGATGTGAAGCCGGAACCGTTCTTTAAACTGGCTGAAAAATACTACGGTCCGTGGAAACACGGCAACCATGTGGCTGATATCCCGGTCGAACCAGCCCAAACCGGAGAAAAAGTCGCTGATATTCCATGGAAAGGCCGCACCTTACCCTATCTGGTGGTGGCATTTCACGCGCCAGTATTTTCAACTGAAACCAAAGACAAAGTGGCGCTCAATCTGCTGGCAAAACTGGCCTTTGGCAATACATCAGCGCTTTATCAAAAGCTGGTGCTTTCGGAGCAACGAGTTGATTTGCTCGCTGCCAGTGCGGACGACAGCCGTGATCCAGGTTCGTTTGACATCATCGTTCGGGTGAAAAATGAAGCCGAACTGGCCAAAGTCCGCGACGAAGTCTATGCCAAACTGGAAGAATTAAAGGTCAAGCCGGTGGCTGACGATGAACTGGCCGAGGTGAAATCAAACTTCCGCTACAACTTTGCCATGCAACTGCGAACCCCAGACGAAGTCGCCTATACGCTTGGCAACTACATCAATCTGGCGGGTGAACCCGAAGCCGTCAATAAAGTCTTCGAACTCTATGACCAGGTCACTCCGGCTGATATTCAGCGCGTGGCCCAACAGATTTTCACCAAAGAAAACCGCACCGTTTTGACATTGAAAGGAGGGAGCGCGAAATGAAGTTCACCACTCTTTTCAATCGGTTGATGCTGGGGCTGGTGGTTACAGCAACGATGGCACCAGGACTGGTGCAGGCAATCGGGCCAAAATCCGATACATCAAAAGCCAAAAGCGGCATCAGCAAAGTGGTGCTGCCCAGTCAGTCACCATTGATTACCATCCGGGTGATGTTCCGGGCTGGTTCGGCCTATGATCCGCCAGGAAAAGAAGGCATCGCCAAACTGACCGCCAGTCTGATCGAAGAAGGCGGCAGCCAGTCGTTGACCTATAAAGACATCCTCAAGAAGCTCTACCCCATGGCCGCCGATGTCTCGGTCAAAGTCGAAAAAGAAACCGTGACGATGGTCGGGGAAGTCCACAAAGACCATCTCGACAAGTTTTATGCGATTTTCTCGGATGTGTTGCTCCATCCCCGGCTTGATCAGGCTGAATTTGATCGGGTTCGCGAAGATGCGGTCAATTACCTGAAAACCTCGCTCCGCAGCACCAATGACGAAGAATTTGGCAAACAAACGCTTGAGACCGAAATTTTCCGGGGCCACGCCTATGATCACGTGATTGGTGGCTCGGTGCGTTCGCTCAGTGCGTTGAAACTGGAGGATGTAAAAGCGTTTTACCAGCAGTATTACACCCAATCCAACCTGATGATTGGTGTTGCCGGAGATGTTCCCAAGACGTTTGTTGCCCAGATGGAGAAAGATTTTTCAGCCCTTCCAGTGGGAAAACCGGCGGAACTCCGGGCTGGAACCATCACGCCTCCGTCTGGGCTGGAAGTCACGTTGATTGAGAAAGATACCGACGCCACAGCGATTTCGCTCGGCTTTCCGGTCAATGTGACGCGCAAAGATTCAGAGTTTTACGCCTTGCTGGTGGCCAATTCCTATCTTGGCGAACACCGGACCTTTAACGGTGTGCTGATGCAGAATATGCGCGGCAAGCGTGGGTTAAACTATGGCGATTATTCTTACGTCGAGCACTTTGTCCAGGAAGGTGGTTCGACGTTTGCACTGCCCAACGTCCCCCGCCAGAAACAGTATTTCAGCATCTGGATTCGGCCCGTACCCAATGCCGCCCGGTTGTTTGCGCTCCGGGAGGCAATGTGGGAAACCGACCAGCTGGTGAAAAACGGGATGACCCAGGAGCAATTTGAGTCAACCCGCAAGTTTCTGCTCAATTACAGCCGGTTGTGGGTTCAGACGCTGAGCCGCCGTCTGGGATATCGAATGGATTCAAAGTTTTACGGCATTGAAGATTACATTCAGGAAATCCAGACGCGGTTACCAAAACTCACCCTGGCCGAAGTCAATGCCGCAATCAAAAAACACCTCACTTCACAGTCATTCAAAGTGGTGATGATCACCCGTGATGCCGGGTCGCTCAAACAGCAGATGCTCGCCAACACGGTGTCACCCATGAAATATGACAGCGCTACTCCGGATGATATTCTCAAGGAAGACAAGGAAATTGAAAAATTCCCGCTGGCTGCCACTGAGAAGAAAATTCGGATTGTGAAGGCTGAGGAAATGTTTGAATAAGTGAGGGTTCAGGGTTCCGGGTTTGGGAAGACAAAAGTGAGGGTTCAGGGTTCAGGGTTCAGGGTTCTGGAAGACAAAAAGGACGAAAAGGACGAAAAGGACATAAATTCGAAAACCCGGAACCCGGAACCCGGAACCCG
>DAOQNB010000766.1:0-3692 GCA_035335845.1 Acidobacteriota bacterium
AGGTCAGCCCGTAGCGGAAGCGGAACTCGCCGGTGAACGTGATCGGGTTCGCCGTTAAACTCCAGCACTTCACATTCCCACTTCTGAACCGTCTGCCGAAAGATAGATTCGAGGCGGTGGAGCATGGCGGCGGAAATGCAGGGGCGGCGGTATTTGGTCACCAGAACCAAATGATAGGTTAGATTATAAGTACAATGATGTAAGGTATTTAATTGTTGTTGTCGAGGCATAACCGTAGGATACTGGTACGTATGAAAGAGGTCAAACCGGTCAACCGCAAAATCACCTATCGGATGTACCCGACGCCCAGGCAGGAAGCGTTGTTGCTGGAGTTCAAGCGTCTGCATCAGACACTCTATAACGCGGCCCTGGAAGAACGGATCAAGGCGTACCGGATGTGTCATGTCTCAATCAACTATGCGGACCAGTGCCGGTCGGTGACGGAAATCCGGACGCTGCTGCCGGAGTATGCGGCGCTCAACGCGCAGAGCCTGCAGGTGACGCTCAAACGGTTGGACCTGGCGATGGCGGGATTTTTCCGGCGCTGCCAGGAAGGGGCGGCCAGTCCGGGATTTCCCCGGTTTGTGCGACACAGCAAGCTGAGTGTAGTAGAGGCAAAGCCTCAGAGTGGAGAGCGACGAACTCGCTCTCCCAGCGGATTCCATCCTGCTGTCCCCACGTAAAAGGGTGTCTCACCCCGGTCACGCTGGCAGTAAGCAATGAACCCAGCGGAATGCAGACCACGAATGGAACTGCCTCTGACAGCCTACATATCGGAGGGAGTGCTAGGGGAAGATCCGCCAGGATGAGCGAGAGCGAACTGCCGATGAAGTCTCATCAGAAATAAGGAGTGAAATCAGGCTGAAACACTCCGACCAAAAGGGTAGGTGGGTGGACTGAAGGGTGAAGCGTCCTTCAGCCGATGGAACGAAACCCACTGGGATATAGGCAGCATCCGGGCGGAACGCAGCTCACCACTCGGAACTGTGATAAGCCCGATCCGTTCTCCGTCAGGTGAGGGAGTAAGCCGACCGTAAGGAAGGCCGAATTACGGAGCGGGTAAAAGATGCTGAAGGAAGCGAAGGCTCTTGGTAACGCGAGAGATAGGGATTCAAACTTTGTCCCACATTGAAAGATGGCTGACTTTCAGCGGGTTCTCGACGATAGACCAATGTAAAGGAACTGAACTGACGTGAAAGATAGGGTCAATTACGACATCGGAGCGGCAGAATCATTGAACGACTGGAACGCCATAGATTGGAAGATAGTCAATCAACGAGTGAAGAACCTGAGACAACGAATCTATCGAGCAACCAAGGAAGGACGGTGGAAACAGGCGCGAAGCCTGAAGAAACTGATGATGCGAAGCTATAGCAACCTGCTGTATTCAACCCGCAGAATCACTCAAATCAATCAAGGGAAACAAACAGCCGGGGTGGATAGACAGACGGCACTGACTCCCTGTGAACGAACGGAGGTGGTCAATGACCTTCGGAAACACACGATTTGGAAAGCAAAACCGACCAAACGTGTCTATATTCCAAAGGCGAACGGGAAATTCCGCCCGCTGGGAATTCCGACCGTCAAAGACCGGATTCTGCAAACGATGGTCAAGAACACGCTTGAACCCGAATATGAAACCAGGTTTGAAGCCAACAGCTATGGGTTTCGACCAGGACGGAGTTGCCACGATGCAATCGAGCAATGCTGGATAAGACTCAATGCGAACGGAGGAGACACCTGGATTTTAGATGCGGACATCAAAGGCGCATTCGACGCCATCAGCCATGAATTTATCTTGAACGAACTGAAGGATCAACCCGGACGGGAGTTGATAAAACAATGGCTCAAGGCAGGCTACATCGAGGCGGAAATCTTCAATCGGACCGAAAGTGGAACACCGCAAGGCGGGACGATTTCACCGATGTTGGCGAATATCGCGTTGGATGGGATGGAAGCGTGGCTCACCACCCACACGAGAACACGATGCTACCAATACGAGGGAAAAACAACCAAACAGGTGGTTCCAACCTACGGATTCATTCGGTACGCCGATGATTTCGTGATCACTGCCAAGACGAAAGAAGATATAGAAGCCATTGTCCCCAAAGTAAGTGAATGGCTCGCCCTACGCGGACTGAAACTGAATGAAGAAAAAACCCGAATCGGATCGGTGGCAGAAGGGTTTGACTTTCTCGGTTTCAACATCCGACAGTACCGAGGCAAATGCCTGATCAAACCACAAAAAGAAAAGGTCCAAGCCAAAGTCAAAGAACTCAAAGAATGGTTGCGAACGCACCAAAATGTGACACCGGAAGCGGTGATCCAAAAGTTCAATCCAATCCTGAGGGGGTGGGCGAATTACTATAAACATGCGGTCAGCAAACAAGTGTTTGCCTCATTTGACCACGAAGTGGTGCATATGCTGCTGAGATGGGCCAAGGGGAAACATTCCACCAAAGGAATGAAATGGATTGTCAACCGCTACTTCGGAAGAATCGGCGGGGATCGGTGGGTGTTCAAAGCCAAGACCAAAAACCGAAGGGGTGAAACCGTCGAACTGTTCCTCTACCGAACGGCAACAACGAAAATCATTCGCCACGTCAAGGTCAAGGCCAAGGCATCACCGGATGATCCGGCACTTGAAAGCTACTGGGCAGAACGCAATGCCAGGAAAGGGAAAAGTTACTATGCAACTGGGTCAAAGTTGTATCGAGTTGCTCAACGCCAAAAATGGCAATGCCCAATCTGTGCAGACAAGCTGTTTAACGGGGAAAGCATCCACATCCATCACGCGAAAAAAGTGGCCAACGGAGGAGATGATGAAATCAGTAATCTTCAACTTCTCCACACCGAATGCCACATTCACGTGCATAGTGGAAGTGCCCGAAAATGTTGCGGAGGGCTTGAGCCGTATGATGAGTAATTATCAAGTACGGTTCTTAGGGGAGGGGAATGAGGCGACTCATCTCCTCTTACCCGATAAGTCGTTTGACCGGTATCCGGGGTGGGGATACAAAACCTATGGTGATGGCTGGAAGCTGGAAGGCCAGGGGGCTGACGCGAAATCAGGGATGAAGCACGGATATCTGAAGCTCTCCGGCATCGGGCCGATCAAGCTGCGCGGGAAAGCCCGGACGCCGGGTGTGCCGAAAACCTGTGAAATCCTACATAAGCAAGGGCGGTGGTACGCGAGCGTGACGGTGGCGTGCGAACCCGCACGCCAATCCGGGAGCCGGGGAATGGCCTTTGATTGGGGAGTGAAAACCTTTGCGACGCTGGCCTTCGACGATGGAACGTACCTGGAAGTCGCCAATCCCCGGACCGGGAAACAGGATGCCGACCGCAAGGCCGAACTCCAGCGGGAACTGGCCACCAAAAAACGCCGCAGCCGCAACCGTCTCAAAACCCGCCGGAAGCTGTCCCGGCACTGTGCCCGCACCGCCAACCGTCGGAAGGACTTTCTCCATCAGCAATCGGCCCGGCTGGTAAAGGAGAGCGCCCTCATCGTGACCGAAAAGCTGACAGTCAAGACCATGACCCGTGCTCCGCAACCCAAACCCGACCCGGACCGTCCGGGCGAGTTCCTCCCCAACGGAGCAGCCTCGAAAGCCGGACTCAATCGGGAAATCCTGGATACCGCGCCCGCCACTTTTCTCAAACTCGTCGCCCTGAAAGCGGAAGATTATCTA
>DAOQNB010000767.1:0-3689 GCA_035335845.1 Acidobacteriota bacterium
CCGTCAAACGCGGTGAAGTCGTGTGGAGTGCGGCGGCTTGACGCCGCTTTCCTATACAAAGCGGCGTCAAGCCGCCGCACTCCACATTGTTTTTTTCCTGCCTTCATTTCAACATTTCTGATATTCTCCCCGATTCTATTTTCCCACTATCGCTTACTCGTTCTAACCCGTCGCAAATGAATTGGTTCAAGGTGCTTTTCAAGGGCACCTGAATTTTGGCTGCATTGTCAGTCGAGGAGGATTTCTACCTTCATGAAAGTTTTGTGTTCTGTGTGGTTTACAGCGATTTTTTTGTTTAGTTTATGGATTCCAAATGCAACCGTGTCTTCTCATACCGCGCCTTTGCCGGCAACAGTGGAGAGCGGTACTGCGGTTCAATTACCCCGCCACCCAACCCTGTCTCCGGATGGAGACACCGTTGCCTTTGGCTGGCGTGGTGATATCTGGACCGTTTCAACCCAGGGTGGAAAAGCCTTCCGGTTAACGGCTCATCCGGCTTACGACTCGCAACCTCAATGGTCGCCTGACGGGAAGTGGATTGCTTTTGCTTCGACCCGAAATGGGAATACCGATGTCTTTGTGATGTCGGCTCAGGGTGGTTCACCGCGCCAGTTAACTTTTTATTCTGGTGGGGATGCCCCGGTTGGTTGGACGGCTGATAGTCAATCGGTGCTTTTTACGTCCGTGCGTGAATACCGAAATGCTGGGAACATTCCATCCCTCTACCGGGTCTCGCTCTCTGGCGGGCAGCCAGTGCGTATGCTCGAAGAAGGTGCGATGGAAGCCCGGCTTTCTCCAGATGGAAAACAGATTGCCTTTACCTCCGGACGGATCGAGTGGTGGCGCAAGCGGTATCGTGGCACCGCAAATTTTGACTTATGGACCTACAATCTGAGCAGCAAGAAATACGCCCAATTGACCACGCATGAGGGAAATGACCACTGGCCGCTGTGGTCGCCAGATGCCAGCGAACTGTATTTTGTTTCTGATGAAGACCAGACGTTTAACCTCTGGATGATGAACAGCACGGGCACTGGCAAACGCAAGTTAACCAGTTTTAAAGATGACGGAGTCCGGTTCCCGACGCTTTCGGCCAATGGCAAAATGATTGCTTTTGAAAGTGGTACCGATTTGTACGTCATGGAGACTACCGGGAAGAGTCCACGTAAACTCCAGATTGAAGCTCCAGCGGATGATTCTGAAAATCCGACTGATCGCCGTGTCCTGACCGGGCAGGCCACTGAAATGGTCCCTTCGCCAGATGGCGAGCAGATTGCTTTTGTGGTGCGTGGCGAAATTTTTGTAATGAAAAAAGATGGCGGCCAGGCGAAATCAATTGCCAGCCATGCCACCCGTGAACAGGATCTGGTCTGGTCACCAGATGGGAAAACACTGGTTTTTGTATCGGCGCGGGATGGAAACCGTGATTTATATGCTGTGAGCTCAGATGAAACTGAGGAAAAACGATTGTCATGGGCACTCAAGACGAGCATTACCCGCCTGACCCAGGCATCTGAACCGGCTTCGAATCCGGCTTTTTCGCCAGATGGCAAAAAACTGGCTTTTGTACGGGGACGGGGCGATTTGTATGTGGCTGATGCCGATGGAAAAAATCCAGTGCGACTGGTTGAAGCCTGGAGCACGCCTCAATTTGCCTGGTCTCCGGATAGTGAATGGATTGCCTATACCAAAGAAGATGACGAATTTAACAGCGAGGTCTTTATCATTCCGGCCAAAGGTGGAACCCCGGTCAATGTGTCAATGCACCCAGATAATGACCAGTCACCTGAGTGGTCAGCCGATGGACGGACGCTGGCGTTTACGTCGCGGCGACCTGGAACTGATCTCGAAGTGTACTATGTGTTTTTGCGCAAGAGCGACGATGAAAAAAGCAAAGAGGACCTGGAAGAAGATGAAAAGAAAAACGCCAAGCCAGCCCGTCCGATAACGCCGCCATCCTCACCCGCTACGCCAAAATCACAGGTCGAACACCAGCAGGAGCCACCTGATTCTTCTGGTCAGTCAGAAGAGCCCGGCAAAATGGGTGAAAAACCGACGCCGGTCAAAGTCGAAATTGACTTTGAAGACATCCATAAACGCTTGCGGCGGTTAACCACACTTCCAGGAAACAAAATTTCTTTTGCGATTGCCCAGGATAGCAAAACTTATGTGTTTACCTGTGACAATCAGGGGTCAGTTGACCTCTATTCAGTGGTCAGGGATGGCGGAACGCCGCAAAGCATAACCCGAGGTGGACAATTCCCGACCAATCTGAGATTTGCAAAAGAACAGAAGCTCTTTTTCCTGGCTCAGGGCGGGCGCATCAATACCGTTTCGATCCCGCCTGCACCAAAATCAGGTGGACGTCAGTTGCCAGCCGGTCTTTCAGGCGGCGGGGCCACCCCGACACCGGTGGCGTTTCAGGCACGAGTGCTGCTGGATCGCGCAACACTCCGGCGCGAAGCCTTTTTAGAGGGCTGGCAAAATATGAACGATGGGTTTTACGACCCGAAATTCCATGGTGCCAACTGGCCTGCCTGCCGTGAAAAGTACCTCAACTGGGCTATGGTTGCCTCATGTGATGAAGATTATTATGACGTGGTGCGCATGATGCTGGGTGAACTGAATTCTTCGCACCAGGGAATTTTCCCGCCAGTTGATATTTCTGACCAGGCACCAATTCAAACCGGAGCGCTTGGGGTGATCTGGGATGAATCATACACGGGCGAAGGCATGCGGGTGGTGCGAGTGATTGCCAACTCACCAGCTTCAAAATCCATCAGCCGACTCAATCCGGGTGATGTGGTGCTCTCAATCAATGGCGAGCCGATTTCAATGAAGACCGGTGTAGATCAAGTGTTAAATGACACGGTTGGTGAGCGAACCTTGCTGGTGGTGGCCAAAGATAGTGCCCAGGGAGAAAAACGAGAGGTTGTCATTCGTCCAGTCAGCGGAGGTGAGTTCGGAAACCTGATTTATGACGACTGGGTTGATAGTCGCCGGGCGATGGTTGACAAACTTTCAAACGGAAAACTTGGATATTTGCACATTCGTGGCATGGATCAGGTCAGTCAGGATCGGTTTGAACAGGAACTGTATTCCGAAGCCCACGGCAAGTCGGGGCTCATCATTGACGTTCGCGACAATGGCGGCGGTTCAACGGCTGACTATTTGCTGGCGATGATCAATGTCAAACCGCATGCCTACACCACGCCACGGGGAAGTACCGGGAAAGGGTATCCGCAAGACCGGCTCCCATTCTATTTCTGGACCAAACCAACCACGTTGCTGTGTAACCAGTTTTCTTACTCGAATGCTGAAATCTTTTCGCATGCGTTTAAAACAACCAAACGCGGCAAATTGATTGGGAAGCAAACCTATGGCGCTGTCATCAGCACCGGGGCAGCCCAGTTGATTGATGGTTCGACGCTCCGCATGCCGTTCCGTGGCTGGTATGTTGTCGGAACCAATCTCAACGAAGAACTCAACGGCGCCATGCCTGACATCACCGTGGATGTGTTGCCAGGTGATGAAGCTGCTGGACGTGACCGCCAGATCGAACGGGCGGTCCAGGAATTGATGACTGAGGTGAAATAAATTCCGGGTTCCGGGTTCGGGGTTCCGGGTTCCGGGTTCGGGGTTCCGGGTTCCGGGTTCCGGGTTCCGGGTTCCGGGTTCCGGGTTCCGGG
>DAOQNB010000768.1:0-3683 GCA_035335845.1 Acidobacteriota bacterium
AGCCAGCGTGATAGCCGGACTGGAAGCACACACCGTTTGCGGATTTCCGGCTTCAACCGTCGCAACTGGATTGATGGTAATGACAACGGTGTCGCTTGTGGGTCCACAGGCGCCGGGCGGATCATTGGTCGTCAAGGTCAACGTCACGGTTCCGGTTGAAATTTCACCGGCTGATGGTGTGTAAACAGCATTCAATGTGCTGGCATTGGGATTGAAACTTCCCGTGCCTCCGCTCCAGGCACCGGTTGTGGCACCGTTTCCGACTGAGCCATTCAAAGGAACGGCTGGATTTGAAGCACAACTAGAAAGATCAGCCCCAGCATTGACCGTGGCTGCGGCATTGAAAGTAATGGTGACGGTGTCGCTGGTGGGACCACAGGGCCCGGTTGGGTCATTGGTGGTCAGGGTGAGAGTCACGGTTCCGGTTGAGATTTCACCCACCGATGGTGTGTAGACAGCATTCAAGGTGCTGGCATTGGGGGCGAAGCTTCCCGCACCGCCACTCCAGGTGCCGCTAGAGGCGCCTCCACCGACTGAACCGTTTAAGGTCACCGCAGGAGTCGTGGCACACACAGTCTGGTTATTTCCGGCTTCGACCGTGGCAATAGGATTGATGGTGATGACAACGGTATCGCTTCCGGCAACGCCGCTCCCTGGTGGGTCGTTCGTGGTCAGTGTCAATGTCACGGTCCCGGCGGCAATCTCCCCAGCCGATGGCGTGTAGACAGCATTTAAGGCGCTGGTATTTGGATTAAATGATCCGGCACCGCCGCTCCAGGTAGCACTGGTGGCGCCACCGCTGAATGATCCATTTAAGGTAACTGCCGGGCTGCTGGCACAAACAGTTTGGTTATTCCCAGCTTCGGCAATGCCATTGGCGCTCGTGGTTACCGTGGCGGTGAGGCTCGGTCCGGCTGTGGTGGCACTGGTTGGCCCACTGCCACAGTTACCAGTGGCTGTCCCGGCAGCAATTGAAATTCCCACCGTTCCAACGCCACTCGTGACCGTGACCGTGACCGTCGGCGTCGCAGTGGTGCCATTGGTGACATTGGCGGTTCCAACGACACTGCCAGTGGTGTTCACCGTAATCGCGGCATTTGTCAGGTTGACCGAAGCGGCACCGACATAAGTCACAGGGAAACTGACGGAACCTGGGGAGTCAAAGCTCGGAGGCGTTGGTGATCCAATTGAGACGACGAGCGGTCCTTCAAACGCGCCGATGTCGGGCGCCGTGTCGCGGGTCACGCCACGCTGATCAGTGGTGGGTGTACCAACGGTTGTTCCGGCATCACGTGCCGGGCTGGCACAACCAATGGCCTGAGTCTGGGTTGGACCACCATTGCTGGCGAGTGGTCCAAGCACGGGATTTGATCCGACAATGTTTCCATTGACGCCATTGGAGATACCTCCAGTGCCGTTGCTTCCAACCAGATTATTGGCGTTGAATGACACTCCTCCATCAATCTCATTGCTCGTATTTCCAAAAATAATGGTGTTTCTCAGATTGAGTGCGCCATTAAAATTCCGAATTCCACCGCCAGGACCACTGGTGGTGTTGCTTGTGATGGTACAGTTTGCCAGGTTGGTTGAACCAGATCCAAGAATGATGCTGACTCCGGCGGCGCCCGAAAATGATGCCGCCGTGTTGCCAGTGATGGTGCAATTTGTCAAAAACACATTTCCGCCAAGGGTATGAGAAACACCACCCCCGCTTCCAGCGCCCCCATCGGTTTGAATATTGCCGGTAAAGGTACAACCCGAAATAGTGGACGTTCCAAATTCAAAACCGGCGCCACCTCCCTCCCCTGAGGTATTTCCTGAAACGGTGCAATCCGTCATCGTCAACAAATTTTCGTTCCGGATACCACCACCTCGGGCCCCACTGTTTCCAGAAATCCTGCAATTCGAGATCGTTAAATTTCCCTGATTGAGGATTCCTCCACCAAAGGCGCCGGTGCTGCCACCGGAAATCGTCATATTGTTCATAATGACGACAGCACCGTTGCTAATCGTAAAAATGCGAAATGACCCACCCGCCCTGAAAACGGTAAAACCACCGCCGTTGATGGTGGTTGAATTCCCACCATTACTTGCCAAAGTCGGAAGCGCCGATGTCAGACCAATATTGGCCGTGAGGTTGATGATATCCGCCTGACTGTTGGTGTTGGCGGTGTTGATGGCTGTGACCAATTCAGCCGCAGTCGTCACTGTAAACGTTGCTGCTGGTTGAAATTCGCCACGCTGGGATTCCACCGGCTGGTTTTCCGGTTCAGTTGGATTGATCACAGGCGTAACGCTGCCATCCGCGAGCAAAATCAAACCGGCAGTTGGGTCATATCCATCACTTTTCAGATAATGAAACACCGGTTTATAGCCAGTTCCATCCAGCTTGATTCGAAAGACAACGCCGTTGTCGTCTTCGCCACCGTTGAGCGTCGTGCCATAGATATTTCCCTGGCGGTCAGCAATCAGGTTCCCCGCCGGGCGGGCGCCGTCCAGTCCACCAAAATTCCAGATGGTCATCACTTCGCCGGTTTGGGGGTTGAAGCCAAAAAGAGTCCCAAGGTTTTGCGCTCCGCCAGTTTGCGTCGTTCCAAAGAGCGTCCCGCCAATTTCCAGAAGTTGCGCATTGACGGCCTCTGTTTCAGAAAATTCATGCCAGACAGACCGCCCTCCGTTTGGCAATACCTGAACCAGTGCTCGACCATCAACACGGAAAAAACTTCCTTCCGGCCCAGGGATCACCTGAGGTTGAGATTCACTTGATTGAATTGTGGCAGGCAGAAGTTCCGATTGAATCTGAGACTGATGGTGCGCTGGCCCCGCTGACTTTGAAGTCAGTGAGGTCAAAAGACCAAACGATAGCGATGGAAGGGCAAGAAAGAGAAACAATGCAACCAAACGAAACCGGGCAGAGTGGCGTGACGATACACTCATGGGACCTCCGAAAAACTGGTAAATACCAGGGTGGCAAGGTGACAATAAACAAGGTGACAATTGACAAATTGACAAGGTAACAAGGTGCAATAGCTTTGAATTCCCCTTGTTTTGTCACATGCGCAAAACCGATATGATTTCACTCACCCTTCATTTTTTAGATTTTTTCAGGAACCAGGGTTGAGGTTGTGAGTAAGACCCAGGGTAAAGCGGACAAGTTCAGTTAACCTGAGTAAATTTTCTTTTTCCAACAGGTTACAGGCACCAGCCTGACGTGCTTTTTCCCGAATCCGTTCGTCACGGTACTTGGTCACCACCACCACCACAGCTTTAGGGTCAAAGTCCAGAATCTGGCGCGTGCTGGTCAATCCGTCCTGAAGCGGCATCTCAATATCCATCAACACCAGATCAGGATGAATCTTCTGATAAGCAACCAAAGCCCCGATCCCATCGCCACATTCGTGGACAACCGGATCAAATTCAGAGAGTAAATTGATCAAGAGCCGCCGCATCATCGGGTTATCATCTACAACTAAAACCTTCAGCATTGGATTGACCTTTTCAATCAGGGTTCAGGGTTTGGAAAACAGGGTTCAGAAAACAGGGTTCAGGGTTCAGGGTTCAGGGTTTGGAAAACAGGTTGTATTTGGTTTTCGCCGCGTAGCGGTGGCTGACTTGAGGCAGGTCGTTTACGGCCTGCAATTTGGGTTCAGGGCTTGGGACCAAAGATATTGAATTGATCAGGC
>DAOQNB010000769.1:0-3683 GCA_035335845.1 Acidobacteriota bacterium
ATGGTCAAATCCCTGATTGGATCGGACTTTCGCCAGTTCAAAGACCACATCGAAGACGATATCCTCGTTTTCTTTGAGGAAGTCGGCCAGTCCCGACCGGGTCACGAATTTTTTGAAAAAGTTAAAAAGCGAAACAAAGAATTTCTTCATGGGTCACCGTTTCTTTTCGAGGTCGCTGCTTGAGTCCTCAAGGTTGCCATAAAGTCCACGGTAGGTTTTCTGCAGGAACGACCCCAATACACCAAGTAGAACAATTGCCAGGTGAATCAGGGTATCAACCAGCGAGAGCCGCATGGCGAGGCTTGCGGCCAAATCAATTGACGCCGCGCTTCCCAGGATCAGAAGTAGGGCGCCCCATCTGATTGTTTTTTGTTCGGGCATGTTCATCCATCTCCCATACAACAACGATTGTCAGGCCAAGCAGACCAGCTAAACCAAAAATGATACTCATAGTTCTCTCCAGAATAAGGATCAGGTGGGGTGGCTGCAGGTCACGATAGCCCGGAACAAATCTGGCTTTTTGGTGGCCAAAAACAGCAAAGCCCGCCAGACAGACTCTGGCGGGCTTTCAACGCGGGGAATCACACGGATTTATTGGGGAGATACTTCAGGAAATCTTTCTTTCAGATCAAATCTTTCTGCTTCTTCGGGATATTCTCGGATCATCCATTGCGCGATTCGGCGGTCAATTTCGTCATCTGGCAATCCTCTCAAGGACTGCCCAAATGCTTTAATTTCCGGGTCAACCTGATCCAGTCGGGATTGTACCGTTTCAAGTGAGTCGTCGAGGACAGAAGTGTTAATTTCCATAGACATCCTTTGAAAATTTCAACTTAAAGGGTAGCCAACCTCAATAGAATCAATGAACAAGCTTACTCGTCGTCATCATCGGGCAAAGAATCAATCCATTCCTTAATTCGCCGATCCCGTTCTTCTTTGGGCAAGCCTTTCAATGATTGAGCAAAATCTTTTATTTCAGGAGGAGTCTCGTCAAGAATTCTTTGGAATTCTTCAAGCGACCGGTCAATTACAAACCCTCCAGAAGGTAAGCTGCCAATTTCACGCATCAGATTTCCCTCCTTGTGTACCTGAGTCTGAGCAATTTTGATAACTCTTTCCAGATCTCCAAATATGTACGCTTTTGCTCGAATTCGGACATTGGGCCAACCCCGTCATGCTCAGAATAAGTATTAACCCCCATTGTAATGACTCCTTCCAACTTATTCAAGGACGGCCAGTTATCAGCTTGCATTGTATAAAGTATGGTCCTCCCAACTGAATCACGAGTGACGATTCGGATCTCATCTAATCCAGATTTGGCAGCAAGAACAATATCAGATGGTGAAAACGTCCCGCCGTCTTCTCCGATCCCACTGTATGGATGGTTATGGGTAAGTACTTTTCCTTTTAACGCCTCCAACTCTTCTTTAGTGAACGAAATAGCGGTATCAGTTCCTGACCGCCGAAAGAGAATTCTACCGTTTGAATCAAAAATGGTGCTGACCTCTTTGGCTCGATCCCTGATGTTTCGCTCCACGCGGGCCAGAACATCAGGCAGGGATTCATTGCGCTCGAACCCGTCCTTGTAACGACCGGCCAGGTCAGTGCCCAAAAGCATTTCGAGGGTTGGTTTGCGGACCTGCTTCCCCCAAACCGGGTCCTCGGTTTCCTGGAAGAAGTCCTCCAGCAGCACGACATCGCCAGCTTCATAGGCTGCCAGCCGCTCTTTGCCGAGCAATTCAAGCTGCTGTTCTCGTGTGAGTTTGCTGAATTCGAAGTCGCCCGAATTGATTTCAGGGCGGCTGTCAGGGATGGCATCCTGACCTTTCTTGGGCTTGATCCCCAATTCCTCCCAGGTTTTCGTTCGCGGGATCTGCACGCAGCGACAATTCGGATGCGACTGGATCGGTTCATCCAATGGAAAAAATTTGCCGTCCTGGGAGCGACAATAGGCACAAGTGTTCTGATCCCCTGAACTTGACCAGATCCAACCATCAATCATGTCCTCGTTTTCCTTGAATGTTTCGTGGCTGGCAGTTCGATAGGCTCGAAGCGTCTCTGTCCGGCTGATCCGGAGCGCACGGTGAAGCGGCACCCCGAGAATATCCCGAAGCGCCGGCCCGATTGTTTCGGGATTCTTCCCTTGGGCAAGCGCTTTAATGATTGCTTCACGCGCTTTTTTACTGGCCACCGGCCCGAATTCATCAAGGAGTTTTCGAACCGGCGAGTTGGGCTCAAATGCCGCCGTGAGACTTTTCAAGGCATCATCCGGCAAGGCTCGGAAATCAATTTCAACGGCGCTGCGAGGCGGCAACTGGGCTCTGAAGAGTCGTTCGGCGTGGAGCTGGGCCATCCGGGCCGCTTCATACCTGGTTCTCAGAACCGTTCTTTCAACCTGATCGGAAAAGCGGGCAAGCGCTTTCAGCAGGTCGTCTTGAAGCTTCTGAATGTCACGAAGCTTCTGTTACCAGCTCGGATCCAGGAACTCTGATTCGTTGAGCTTCGAGGCTTCTCGCTCCATATTCCTGATCAGTTGGTCAAACTTGCTTTTCAGGGATTTGTAGACAACGCCATAGGTCCCGATCAATGCCTTGGCGGCATTGTCATCCAATGCTCGGAGTTCCCGATGGTAGCGAGCAATCAGGTCGTAAACGTTGGCCATCACATCCCTCGATCAAACGCTTTGAGCAGATTGGACGCGCTTTTCTCTGATTGAATGGCGAGTCCCTCGGCTTCTTTCACCGGGTCGAAGCCATCCGGCAATTTGCCGCCAGCCTTCAGGATTTGCCACAACGTTTCGACTGTGAGCTGTCCTTCCCTCACCAGGCCGGAATAGGTGCTGATCGTGTTCGCATCGAGGGTAAAATTCATCAGATCCTGGTTGAGATTGACCGACCCGCCCTCCGGCAGCTCAGCATACTCAGCCATGTACTGAAGGCCGGTTTCCAGGCAATCTTTGTGGGATTGCATAATGGTAGCCAGTTGCGATGATTCCTGAGCAAAGTCGAGGATTTTTTCAGTTGCTGTGATGGCGGTTCTGGTATCCGGATTGGCCAGAACCGACATCCCCAGGGTTGCCATTTGGGCAACCGTACTTGCCAACTCGGCTTGAACCCGGTCAATTGAGGCGCCCGTGATCTCAGCAAATCCGATGCTTCCGCCTGGTTCGAGGTCCACCAGCACATTTGGGCCGACTTCAAGCGGGGTTTGCGCATCGCTACGCCCGACCGCATAGGCGATTGGAACACAGGCAACGTGCATAATGTGCCGCAGATCACTTCTCAGTTGATAATGGTCAAAATTCAGGTCGAGCAGGTCGAGCAGTGGCGGAGTGCTCAGCAACTCACCTTCCTTCTGGCCGTAAACCACTGAGATGGGGATGGTTTGCAGGCTCGTCTCACCTTCATCCTCCAGAATAAAAACATCTTTTTCCTTCTTAAATAGCTGCCAGCTTCCAGGCCGGAGCACTCGATAGCGCTCGATTTCCTTCTGTCCAAACATCCCATCAGGTTCAGTCGCACATTCACGGAAGGTGATCTGAGTGAGCCGGGTTCTTCCATCTATGGTCTCAACTTGGTGGTTGCAGTACTGGTGTTTTTGGTACTTGACCCAGTATGGCCGACGCCCGGCTGCCCGTTCGTCGGCGAGAGTGGATCCCTTCGGCAACCGGGGAGGCATGTCTA
>DAOQNB010000770.1:0-3674 GCA_035335845.1 Acidobacteriota bacterium
CCAAGCACCAAGCACCAAGCACCAAGCACCAGGTATTTTCTTCATTCTTCATTCTCAATTCTTCATTCTTCATTCTTCATTCCTCCTATGCGTCGTACCACCGAAGCCGATTTTCGCCAGCTTTTTGAACATTCGCAGGATGGGATGTACTTCATGTTTTTTGATGAAGGAACAGGCATTCCCTGGGAAGCAACCGCCTCGGATGAGCAAAAGAAACTCTGGATCGAACACACCCTGAATCATTTACGAATGACTGAAGTCAATGAGGTGATGGCGACAATGTTCGGCTTTTCACGACCAGATGAGTTGTATGGCGTCGCCATTAAACACTTCTTTGCCGATAGCGATACGGTTGGGGAGCAACTGACGCGGTTTTTTGATCAGGGCAACATGACGGCCACGACCAAGGAAAAGACCCGAACGGGTGAGATCCTCTGGATCGAAGGTCATCACCTGTGCCTGTATGAGAACGACCGGCTGGTGGGGGTTTGCGGTATCCAGCGTGACATCACCCAACGCCACGAACGCGAAGCGGAAATTGCCCGCCGGACCGAAGAACTTCACACCCTGCAGTCAATGAGCACGATTTTGAGCACTACACTGGATGCCAACGTCATCATGCAACTGATTCTGGAACGAGCGGTCAACCTGCTCGGGGCGGATGGCGGGTCGCTGTGCCGCTACAACTGGGAAAAAGATGAAGAGCTGGTGGCGCTGGCAATTGGAATTGATAAACCAGTCGAAGGGTTAAGGATTCCAATCTCAGAAAGTGAAAGTGGACGCGTGGCCCAAAAACGCCGGCCTGGAATTTTCCCCTGGGAACATCACCACCGCGAAGGCTATAAACCTGCCATTGAACTGCTGCCTCCGAAACATACGATTATGTCGCCGATGATTGCCCGCGACCGGGTGGTGGGCTCATTGATTTTAAGCCGCCGACTCAACCGCCCACCATTTGTCGAACGTGATCTGTCGTTGCTGTCCACCCTGGCTGAGCAAATGGCAATGGCGCTTGATAATGCTGAATTATATGAAGCCGTTGCTGCCTCTGAAGAACGCTACCGCTCGACACTCAATAACCTGGTTGAAGTCGTGTACAGTCGCGGCCCGTTGCCGAATTTTGAAATGGTTTTGATCAGTCCCAGTATTGAGCGGCTTATCGGTCATCAGGCGACAGAATTTTCTGCTCGACCAAATCTAATTCTGGACCTGGTTCATCCTGATGATCAGCCGGACGTTCAGGCCAAACTCACCGGATTGTTTGAGAATGGGATTGAATTTATCGCCGAATATCGCATCCAAAATGACCAGACCTGCACCTGGTGCTGGGTGCGCGATCACTTACGACCTCGGTTTAGCCCCGCTCAACAGATTGTCGGGTATGATGGTGTGCTGGTTGACATTACCGAACGTCGCCAGCTCGAAGCTGACATTGCCCTGGCCCGAGATCGCGCCGAGGAAGCCAACCGCCTGAAATCGGAATTTCTGTCCAATATCTCACACGAACTGCGCACACCACTTCACGGCATCCTGAGCTATGCCCGGTTTGGGCTCAAGCGGTATGACAAAGTCGAGCGCGAAAAGCTGCGAGCCTACTTTGATGAAATTCGCGATAGCGGTGAGCATCTGCTCGGGTTGATCAACGACCTGCTCGACCTGTCAAAAATTGAAGCCGGCAAGATGGACTTTGAGTTTCAACCGCTTCCGATTGGGCATATTGTGGATGGTGTCTATTCCAAACTGATCCATCTGGTTGAAAGCAAAAACATTGACTTTGTGTGTCCGCCAATCCCTGAAGAATGGATTGTCGAAGGTGATCAAAACAAACTCCTGCGGGTCTTTATCAATCTGGTGGGAAACTCGGTGAAATTTACTCCGGTTGGAGGAAAAATCATCCTGAACGCCGAGGAAGCCACCCCGGCAAGTTATTGTATTTCCGTTTCCGATACCGGCCAGGGAATTCCGCCAGAGGACCTGGAGCATATTTTTGACAAATTTGCCCAAAGTCGCCACGACCCGACCCATCATTTCAGCGGTACAGGGCTAGGGCTGGCAATTTGCCGTGAAATTATCGCCATCCACGGAGGCCGCATCTGGGCCGAAAGCCCAGGACTCGGACAGGGCAGTACGTTTTACTTCACCCTCCCGAAAACACGCCAGGAAAATGTAAAATAATACCATTCAGGGTTCAGGGTATCGGGTTCAGGGTTCAGAGAAATACAGTTTTTTCAATGAGTTAGCCTTCCCATAGTGCTGAGGCTTTCATTTCAAAATGGTAAAACCCAGTACAGGGGTCAGGTTTTGAAAAAAACAACAAGAACACCAAGGACAAAAAAGATCAAAATTCGAAAACTCTGAACTCTGAACTCTGAACTCTGAACCCTGAACCCTGAACCCTGAACCCTCACCCTTATGCCACAACCCAAAATTCTGATTGTTGACGACAATGCCAAAAACCGGGCCATCTGCGAAGAAATCCTGATGGACGAATATGAACTCTGTCAGGCCGTGGACGGGGTCGAAGCTCTGGAAAAAGTTCCGGTGTTTCAACCTGATTTGATTCTGCTGGACCTGATGATGCCCCGCATGGATGGCTATGAAGTCTGCCGCCGGCTGAAATCTGACCCGCATACGACACATGTGATGATTGTTTGTGTCTCAGCCAAGGGGCAGACAGCGGAAATTGTTGAAGGATTTCAGGCCAAAGCTGATGACTATATTGTGAAACCATTTAGCGAAGAGGAGTTACTGGCCCGAGTCCGGGCGGCACTTCGATTGAAACTGACCCAGGACGAATTAAAGCGGGTCAATACCAACCTTGAAGAAATCGTCGCCAAACGCACCGCCCAGTTGATTGAAGCCGAGCGACTGGCGGTGATTGGTCGCAATGTCGCCCAGATGGCGCATAACTTTCGTGGTGCCCTCACCACCATCACTCTTTCAGCTCAACTGGGTGCAGCCGGGGTTGGCGAACCCAAAGAGCATTTCAGTCGGGTGGAACGTTCAGCCCAAAATATCATCAAAGTCATCGCAACAACCCTGACCCGCATCAAGCAGAAGGAAACAATTCATCCCGAGCCGACTGATATCAATGCGATTTTGCAGTCCATCCAGGAATTTCTCGATCTTGATGCGCGATATAAAACCTGTCAGGAAAAGTCATTTATACTGGCTGAAGGATTACCTTCCGTGACAGGCATCCCAGGTGATTTTCAGCAGATTTTTGAGAATTTGATCTACAATGCATTGGATGCCATGGAGGAAAGTGTCCGACGCACCCTGCACGTACGCAGTTACTGGAATCAAACCGAATCAGCCGTGATGGTCGAAATCAAAGACAGCGGGAGCGGGATTAGCGAGGCCAATCTGGCCCGTACCACTGGATTTTTGATCCGCTCTTTACCACTAAATCCAGTGGTACGGGGCTCGGGTTGGCCAGTTGTCAGCAATTACTTGAAACGTATGGTGGATGTATTCGAGTTGAAAGCATTCCTGGTGAAGGTTCAACCTTCACTGTTCTGTTACCTGTTAAGAAATGAAGAATTGAGAATGAAGAATTGAGAATGAAGAGAATTCTTGGTTCTTGGTTCTTGGTTCTTGGTTTTTGGTTTTTGGTTCTTGGTTCTTGGTTCTTAGTTCTTGGTTCTTAGTTCTTGGAAGGTATTGATGCGAAT
>DAOQNB010000771.1:0-3669 GCA_035335845.1 Acidobacteriota bacterium
ACGGCCTGCAATTTGGGTTCAGGGCTTGGGACCAAAGATATTGAATTGATCAGGCTGGTACATCGGCAGGAGTACCCATTTTGACTGGGTAGTTCTACCTATTTTGGGGCTGAAAATCCTCGGGCTGAGGGATGAAGACTCGCAAGCTCGGGGCTGAAGAAAACGGGTTTAATACCCTGAGCCTGACGTCTCATATGCGCCAGGATAAGGGTTTTAGGCCCGCAGGGTCGTTGTCGGGTAGCCGTGGTGCGAAGCCCACGGTCACGGCCAGGGCGAGACACCGACCCGACAAAAGCAGCGTTCAGTGCCAACGGAAGGGACACGGTTTTTCTTATCCTGGCGCTTATGGCCTGACGTCTTCAGCCCGACGTCTTCAGCCCTGGTTTTCCTTGCCTCCCAACCCTGGTTGCGTCACACTCGGGCAGTTCCCAATCCTCTTCTCCCAAAGTGAAATCAACAGGTGGTTCATGACGGTGCGCGGGCAGCGGTTATTTGTTTGGCAGAAACTCTTGAGAGTGCACGGCTTGTGGCCCTGGGCAGGCTCCGGGCTGATGAGTATGTTGCTGTGGTGTCTCCTGACAGTGCCCTGCACTGCCCAAACCTACCGGTTTGACCACTGGACAACGAATGAAGGTCTGCCCCAAAACCACATCACCGCCATTGTCCAGACCCAGGACGGGTACATCTGGTTTACTACATTTGATGGGCTGGTGCGTTATGACGGGATCAAATTCAAAATTTTTGACCGAAAGACCGACCGTGCGATTCCAAGCAACCGGTTTACGGCACTCTTTGAAGATGCCCAGGGCACATTGTGGGCGGGAACCGAAGATGCCGGACTGGTTTGCTATCGGAACGGGGTGTTTACGGCCTTCACTCAAGCTGATGGATTACCGCAAAGCTGGATCACAGGCATTCAGGCTGACACCAATGGCCGGATTATCGTGGCAACACCACGGGCAATGGTCTATTGGGACAATGGGAAGTTTTTCCCCGTCACACATCAGATCGCTATGTTTTCTTCGCTGGTGGGTCAAAGCGGTACGCGATGGGTCGTTGATGAAACAGGGGTCCACTGGTGTCGAAATGGTGATTGTCACGACCTCTTCTTGCCATTTTATAAGCAATATTCGTCAATTCTTGGCAATCGGCCCTATTTGTATGAAGACCGGGACGGCAATTTATGGATTTGTTCGATTGGCAACAAACTGGTGCAAATTCATAATGGCCGGCTGATCGAGTATGACCTGACCAACCGCGAATTGCTCAACGCACCGACTGACCGCAATCCCAAATTGAAAGAACTCTTTGTGATTGCCGCCACCCAAGACCTGACCGGAAATGTATGGTTTGGAACGACCAATGGATTACTTCGATTTCAGAATGATCGCTTTAGCCGCTATACCACTCAGCATGGACTGTCGAGCAATATGATGACTGGTCTGATGACTGACCGGGAAGGAATCGTCTGGGTCGGCACGCATGATCAGGGGCTCAATCGGGTGACGCAACAGTTTATTACCACGCTTTCCGTCGAAGAAGGGCTACCAGATCGTGAAGTCTATCCGATTCTCCAGGATCGCGCCGGCCAGATATGGGTTGGCTCGATTAACCTGTCCAAATTTGACGGCACAAAGTTTACCGTCTACAAAACTGGTTTTGCCGACATCAACAATCAAATCCAGGCCCTGTATGAAGATACACAGGGTCGGCTGTGGATTGGCGCCTATGGTGGCATTTGTTATTTTGAGCAGGGTCAGTTCTTTGATTTTTCGGATCGAATGTTTGCCACGCTGCCCCAACAATTTCATCGCCCGAACTGCAACGCCATTTTTCAGGATTCCCAGCAACGGCTGTGGTTTGGGACGGATCGGGGTTTGTTCAAATACGAACAGAACCAGATCACGCCGTATACTGTGGATGACGGACTCCCCAGCAATACGATCAAAGCTCTCTTTCTTGATCGCCAGGGAACATTTTGGGTCGGAACATACGGCGGAGCGGCCTATCTGGATGGGAACCGCTGGATTTCACTCACGGAGCGTGACGGCCTGGCCAGCAATAAAGTCCGCACCATCACCCAGGACAGCATCGGCAACATCTGGATCGGCACCTATGACGGCGGCATCAGTCGCTACAAAGATGGAAAATTGAGTACCTGCACAGTTGAAAACGGCCTCTTTAGTAATGGTGTCTTTGCCATCCTCGAAGGTCGCCGTGACAATTTCTGGATGAGTTCCAATCAGGGAATTTTTCGAGTCAACAAGCAGGAACTCAATGACTTTGCCGACGGAAAACGCTCATCCGTGACCTCGGTTGCCTATGGACGACTTGATGGCATGCGAAATACCGAGTGCAACGGCGGACGCCAGCCAGCCGGTGTGAAAACCCGTGACGACAAACTCTGGTTTCCAACCATGGATGGTGTGGCAGTGGTTGACCTCAACACTCAACCAATCAATCCCCTGCCGCCACAGGTGCTGTTTGAATCAGCCGTAATTGATAAAACCGAATTTCCAATCACTGACCGAATCCAGCTCCAGCCAGGGCAAACCTACCTTGAAATCAATTACACTGGCCTGAGTTTCACCAAACCCGAGCAAGTTCAGTTTAAATATAAACTCCAGGGATTAGACCCGGATTGGATCAACGTCGGCACACGCCGCACCGCCTATTATTCCTATGTGCCGCCGGGGACCTATCGCTTCACGGTCCTGGCAGCTAATAGCGACGGTATCTGGAGTCAAACCGGGCCGGAACTGATTGTGGAAATTATTCCGCCCGTCTATCGGAGACGCTGGTTTCAGGCGCTGATCGCTCTTGGGCTGGCCGGCTGTGGATGGGGGGTCTATCGCCTGCGGATTGCTCAACTCCAACGTGAACACCACCTCCGCGAAGCCTTCTCCCAGCAACTGCTCGCCTCACAGGAAGCTTTTTCCCGCGAACTGATGACATCGCAGGAGCAAGAACGCAAGCGCATTGCTGCCGAACTCCACGACAGCATCGGGCAAAGTCTGCTGGTCATTAAAAACCGGGCGCTCCTGGGTTTGAAAACTTCACCAGACCCAAAAACCAGAGAGCAACTCGAAGAAATCAACGGCTCCGTCAGCGAAGCCCTGGCCGAAGTCCGCAGCGTCGCCTATAACCTGCGCCCGATTCACCTCGAACGATTGGGGCTGACCTCCACCCTTGAAGAAATGATCGAGACCGTGAGCGAAGCGTCAGGTATTGAAATCCATCCTGATATTGCCCCGCTCGATGATTTATTTTCCAACGAAGATGAAATCCACTTCTTCCGGATTCTCCAGGAATGCCTCAATAATATCGTCAAGCATTCACAGGCGACGGAAGTTGAATTGACCATTTATCGTGAGCCAACAGGGGTTGCGGTTACGGTTCAGGATAATGGAAAAGGGTTTTCTGATCCGCCCCAATCGAATTCAAAACGGAATGGATCACAGTCAGGATTTGGTTTGACTGGTATCGCTGAACGCGTCAGGATGCTCGGCGGACACTTTGAAATTCACTCTATACCCAATCACGGCACCACGGTTTCAATTCAAATCCTTCGAACTTCGGGCTGAAAACTTCGGGCTGAAGACTTCGGGCTGAAAACTTCGGGCTGAAGACTTCGGGCTGAAGACTTCGGGCTGAAGACTTCGGGCTGAA
>DAOQNB010000772.1:0-3661 GCA_035335845.1 Acidobacteriota bacterium
GTGCCAGCCGGATCCAGAACTGACCGGCACTGATGTTTGAGCCAGGCGGTACTATGTTGGGCAAAATTGAGGTCATTCTTCATTCTCAATTCTTCATTCTTCATTCTCAATTCTTCATTCTTCATTCTTCATTCTTCATTCTTGATTCTCAATTTTTATCTCACCCGCTCACGCAGGTGGTACTGACTTCTTCATTCAGACCTGAGTGCCTGAATGGGATCAAGTTTTGCGGCTCGATTGGCTGGGAAAATTCCAAAAAACAACCCGACGGCAATTGATACCGTCAGTGCGGTCAGAACCGCCCACGCCGGCATGTGAACTGGAATTCCAAGATAGAAGGAAAGTACTTCAACCAGAATAAAGGCCAGTACCACACCGCTCATTCCACCAAATCCGGAGAGCAGGATGGACTCAGCTAAAAACTGGGCCAGAATATCACGCCGCCGTGCCCCCATACTTTTGCGAATCCCAATTTCGCGGGTTCGTTCGGTGACCGATACCAGCATAATGTTCATAATCACAATGCCGCCAACCACCAGCGAAATACTGGTAATCGGCAGCGCGACCGCCGCCACCGCCCCAGTAATACTATTGAGAAACGCCTGGGTCGCTTCGTCGTTGACGATACTGAAATCATCTTCCTCTGACAAAGCCAGGTGATGGCGAGTGCGCATCACAACGCGCATCTGGTCTTCGATTTTTAAAGGATCCGCCTTTGGTTCAGGTTTGACATAGAGAATAAGTGACCGGCGCGCGCCAAATTGTTTGAGGTAGGATGAAAGTGGAAGCTGAATAAAATTGTCTTGTGATTGTCCGAGAAACGCGCCCAGTGATCGCGAAACCCCAATCACGGTGTACATCGAATTTCCAACCCGAATCTCGCGTCCAAGCGGGTTGCCAGTTGGAAAGAGCCCTTTGACAATATCTTGCCCAAGAAAGCAAACTGGTCGCCGGTTGGCTTCGTCGAAGGGCAAAAAATAGCGCCCGGTTTCAACATCAATCTTTGAAAGCAATTCAAAGTTTGGGGTAACGCCCTGGACGCCCACACCAGTCAATTCAGTATTCCCATACCGAACCGGAGCACTGGTGCCATCCTGGGCACCGACTGCCACAACGTCTGTCAACTGTTCGCTCAGTGCCCGCATATCATCAAGCTTCAAATCTGGATTGCGGTTAAAGGCTTTGAGGAACTTATCAAAGTTACCGAATCCCTGAAAACTGGCCTTTTCAATGCGCAAAGCCCCGGTTCCAAGTGAAGAAATACTCTGAGAGACATACACGTTGGCGCCTTCGATCACCGTTGCCACCAGGGTTACGACGGCCACGCCAATGATAACGCCCAGCAAGGTTAAAAACGAACGGAGCTTGTTTGACTGAATCGCATCCCAGGCAATGCGCAATGATTCGATCCAATTCATGTATCAGAACTACACTTTAGGGAAATTAGGACGGTCAACCTGTAAGGCTATCCGGAAATGCCCGCGCAAGCAACCTGGAGGAAGAGAAAGTCGCGAAGCCCTTCAGCATTGATTTCTGGTTCTCAGATTGTCAACTCTTAAAATCCTGTGGTTTTGACTCTTTTGCTATTTTGCTTCTTCGCTATTTCACTTTCTTATCTAATTCGCTATTTGCTTGATTTCTCTGAAAAAGCACCCTATAGAGTGATGTCATGGCTGATTCTTCCTCAATTCCTTCCAATACAACTTTTGGGCTGATTGCAGGCAACGGCCAGTTTCCGTTTTTGGTTCTGGAGGGTGCCCGTGCGCAAGGTGTAGAGATGGTGGTCGCCGCCATCAAAGAAGAAACATTGCCAGAGATCAGCAAGCAGACTCAACGGGTTGAATGGCTTGGAATTGGGCAACTTGGAAAATTGATTCGCTTTTTTAAACGCGAAGGGGTCACCCACGCCCTGATGGCTGGTCAGGTCAAACATAAACAAATTTTCAGCTCGACCTTGCCGGATTTGCGGATGCTGATGATGCTGGCCCGACTCACAATGAAAAATACCGACTCGCTTCTGGGTGCTGTGGTTGGCGAGCTGGAAGCTGAAGGTATCCGCCTGATTGATTCCACCTATTTTGTGAAACACCTCTTGCCAGTTCCTGGAACCTTGACCCGCCGCTCGCCAAACCCAAAAGAACTGGCCGATTTCACTTATGGATTGCACGTGGCCCGTGAGATTGCGCGACTTGATCTTGGACAAACCATTGTGGTGAGCAATTGTGCCGTGGTGGCAGTTGAAGCGATGGAAGGTACCGATGCCACCATCTTACGGGCAGGTGAGCTTGCCAACGGTCGCCCATTAACCGTCATCAAGGTGGCCAAACCCAATCAGGATATGCGCTTTGATGTTCCAGTGATTGGACTGCCCACAATGAACACGCTCAAACGCGCCGGGGCCACGGCACTAACAGTTACCGCCGGAAAAACGCTTCTTTTTGATAAAGAGGAAATGCTCAATCTGGCAAATCGGTATAAGATCACGATCACTGCCCACGAACAGTAAAAGAGTAAAATAGCGAACGAGCGAACGAGTGGCCTCACAGCATTCAGGTCTTGACAGACTTGTTTGGTCCGCCGAGATTTCGCTCTTCCGCTCCTTCACGACTTCGCTCCTTCACGACTTCACGATTTCGCTCCTATTCACGACTGCCTATGTCCACACCGTCACCATCATCAGCCGTCCCCTATGCACTTCAATATGCCTGCATTTGTGACCGTGGGTTACGACGCAGTGCCAATCAAGATCGTGCCTGGGCCGACCTTGACCACCGGGTGTTTGCGGTTTGTGATGGGGTTGGCGGGAGCCAGGGGGGTGAAATTGCCAGTCAGACCGCGATTGAGACCCTGCAGGATGCGTTTTACACACCGGACAACAACCCGCCGTTAATCCGGCTGGAACGGGCGGTGTATTATGCCAATCGCGATATTTTTGAAATGGCAGCCCGTGATGTCCATCTGGCAGGAATGGCTACCACGATTGTGGTGCTCTATTTAGAAGGAAAAACAGCATATATCGGTCACGCGGGCGACAGCCGAATCTATCGCTTTTTTCAAGGGAAACTCACCCAGGAGACTGAAGACCATACCGAAGTCCAGGAAGCCGTCCGGCGTGGTTCGTTGACTCCGGAGGAAGCAGTCCACGCCCGTGGCAAAAACATCATTATGCGGGCACTGGGCATTCAGCCTGAAATTGAGCTTGAAACCCGAAGCCTCACGGTTGAAGTAGGAACTCGATTTTTGTTGTGTAGTGATGGGATTACACGCCATATCTCCAATGCTGAAATTGAAGAACTGATGGGACGCATTGCAGACCCACAGGTTTTGTGTGACGAATTTCACCGGCTGTGTTATTCACGCGGCGCCGATGATAACCTGACAGCACTGGTGGTCGCCCTCAATCCACATGGAGATTCGATCACGGCGCCGTCCCCGACGCCGGTCACGGTAGATTCAATCCCCTCTCTGGATCCAGTGCTGGTTCACTCCGGAGAGCATAGTTTTTCCGCCGAACTTCGACGCAGCCGGGAACACAGCATTCCACCTCGGAGTTTTCCTCCAGAACGGGGCGGCGGCAAATCACACCCATTCGAAGAACATCTGGCCGCTCAAAAAGCAGCTCTCAAACGACGATTGATTGGGTTGGCTATCGGGGTAATCT
>DAOQNB010000773.1:0-3660 GCA_035335845.1 Acidobacteriota bacterium
TTCTTCATTCTTCATTCTTCATTCTTCATTCTCCATTCTTCATTCTCCATTCTTCATTCTTCATTTGGTTTCCTCTGTGTCCCTCTGTGTCCTCTGTGGTAAAAAGGCAAACGCTCTGCAGTTCTGTCAGTTTTTTCGACTCTCAACCAGCAGGTTTGTCCAATGTCAGATCATTCCTCAGAAGAATCAGCCTACGCCAGACAACACCGGGGAACTGAAGCCGCCTACAAATCCTATTTCGCCGGGATGGACGCTTCGATGCAGCAGAAAATTGCGCTCACCACGGCGCATTTTCCAACCCACGGGGGCATTGTGGATATGGGAAGTGGTTCAGGAAAGGGAACCTATGACCTTGCCCGACTCTATCCAGGATTGAACTTGATTGGCGTAGACATCAACCCCGTGTCGGTGGAACTGGCCGCCGAAACCTATCAATTGCCAAATTTATCGTTTCAGGCGGGCGATATTTCCCAACCCCTGTTTGCTGAAAATTCAATTGATGGAATTTTGAACTCTTCGGTGTTCCATCACGTGACCAGTTTCAATGATTTTGACCTGAATCGAATATTTGAAACGCTCGACAACCAGATTGCCCAGCTCAAACCCGGAGGCGTGTTGATCATCCGGGATTTTGTCGTCCCGGACGGTCCGGAAATGGTCTGGCTGGATGTACCGGTTACGGATGGCACCGCAGACGGTCCAATTGCTTCACTTTCCACGGCAGCCCTTTTTGAACGGTTTGCCGCCGGGTTTCGCAGCAGTCAGAATCCAGATGGCCCCGTACCCTTTCAACACCCTGGAACAATTGATGATACCTGGGCCCGGTTTCAATTGAAGCTCCGGGCAGCAACCGAATTTGTTCTCCGGAAAGACTACCGGACCGACTGGGATGCTGAGTTGCTTGAGGAATACACCTACCTTTCACAAGCCGGGTTTGAAACCGCTTTTCGCGAACGTGGCATGCGGATTGTCGCGTCATTTCCGATTTTCAACCCATGGATTTTGACCAACCGGTATCAGGGAAAATTCAGGGTATTTGACACGGCTGGGAATCCATTGCCGTTCCCACCGACAAACTATTTGATCGTAGGTGAAAAACTGCCGGCAAGCTCAGGTGTTTTCCTGACCGAAGCCCACTGCAAGATATTGGATCACCCACAGTTTTTGCAATTTCACCAGTATCGGAATGTAGAAACCGGAAACATTCACGAACTGGTCGAACGTCCCAACCAGACAATTGATCTCATTCCCTGGTTTGAAGACAGCGGGCGATTGCTGGTGGTGGCAAAGAAAGATTTTCCACGTCCGATCACCAATGCCTGCGCCGACCATCCAAATTTAACCAGTGCCACGCGCTCAGGGTACATTACCGAACCAATCTCGGTCCTGGCTGAAGCAACTGAAAACATTGATTTTGTGGTTGAAACAGCACTTTCGGAACGGGCTGGTATTTCGGCGGATGACATTCTGGGCATTAGTCCATCGTTTACCTACTTTACCTCACCCGGAGGCATCAACGAACGAGTGTTTGCCCGGCTCGTCCAGATTTCTCCGCGACCAGTTCAGTCACCGTTTGCTGATCTGTCGAATTACACTCCATTTTCCAATTCCGGAAGCGTTCGCGAACTTGACGCCGGGCAGGTGCTTCGTGCCTGCCACGTGAGCGGAATGTTTGATGCTCGATTGGAAATCAATATTTACTGGTTGTTGTTGCGACTGAATCTGCCCGTTGGCC
Source organism: Acidobacteriota bacterium (assembly GCA_035335845.1). Taxonomy (GTDB): domain Bacteria; phylum Acidobacteriota; class Blastocatellia; order Chloracidobacteriales; family Chloracidobacteriaceae; genus JACQXX01. The sequence goes on from DAOQNB010000773.1 coordinate 1,736, forward strand.
CTTGGATTGGCGCTGCCTTGACACCAACCGAACAGCACCTATCGCTTTCAAGTTCGAAAAATGCGCTCGACCCGATTCCAGATGCCGCCTTTCAATTATTGAGTACCACGGAGCCGGCTGAGTTTCTTTCGATTCGAAGCAGCCTTTTTTCAGAACTTGATGCTGCAGGTTCGACAGTAAAAACCGTTGAATTTGAATATGTGACGCCACGGCGCTACAGCCGCAACACGGTGGTGATTGCGCCATTTATCAAAACCACCGCCGGAGTATTTCTGGCAGTTCAGCACCGGGATCTTCCCGCAGCCCAATATTTTACCGGAAATTCAATGCTCGTCGTGGCACCCGGCTGGCGAGTTCCATTTGAAGTCACAACCCAGTGGGAACTCCCAACTTTTATCGAAGCCAATTTGAAGCGTGAATTTGGTGTAACCGCCAGAATGATTCAGGAGCTTGGCGGGCCGTATTTTCCAACGCCCGGCGCCACGCCAGAGATTGTGTATCCATTTGCGGTGGAGCTTGCGGCCCAATCGCTTGAAGCAAGTTCATTGCATCTGGTCGGAATCAATGAATTCTTGAACCAGCTTGAATCAATCGAAGACGCCCACTTGTTGATTGTCGGGCTGCGACTGGCGCACGCCTTGGGGTTTTTGCTGGCTGCTCCAGATCTGCATCAGGCATAAGTCCAGGTCATTTACCCTGAACTAACTGCAACCCAGTTTGACCAAACCCTGCAAATATTGATAGAACGGTTTCAATGTCTGACCGATGAAAATCAGTTACGATTTCTGAACCAAATCAAGGTGCTGATGAAAAAACGATGATGGCGCAAGTCACGGCAACCGTTCTTGTTCTTTTCATCGCCAAAGCCTTCATACTATGGCACCTACCTGGTTTAACAAGTTCAATTTGCTTGTGTTCGGCTTTTTTTGACCTACAATGACTATGGGTTTTACCGTTTTACAATTTAACCATCAAACTGTATGACGTTTGAAAGGAAAGACACAGGGGGCACTATGTCATTAAGCAAGATCAGCCGCAAAAGACAGGTGGTGATTCCTGAAGATATTTGCCGGGCAATCGGCGCGCATATTGGCGATTTTGTAGAATTTGTACAGAGAGAAAATGATGTACTTCTCAAGGTCAAAAAGGTAGTGGATGCTGACCTTGTTCCTTGGGGTAAGCCAGGGGGGCTGCCTCCGGCTCCGTCCTATGAGGAACGAATGAGGATGCTCAAAGAGCTAGAAGGTGATGCCGAAGATGACACTTATGATATTCCGATTGAAGAAATCAGGGCGTCACGCACCAGAAAGGAATTGCCAGTATCTCTTGACGAGTAACGTATTGAATTCAGTTTTATTTTTTATACTCATCCTTTACCAACTACAACCACTTATATCAGGAACAAATTCTTTATGGTTGATAAAAAAAGACTTGCCATCGAATACTTTGTAATTTAAACTCCCTCAATCATTCGAGTTGAAACCCAAAACATCAAACCTAATTGCCCATTCTTTACCAAGAAAAACCAAAGAGAGACCCAATGGCGGGGAAGCGGAAACAGAAACAGCGAACCCGAGACACCATCACACGGGCGGTGACACATATTCGATTGGTGTCATTGGAAGCGGCCAATGAGAGCAAACGCCAGCAACTGGATGAGCTGGGCGGAGAGTACCAGCGGGTGTGTCAGGCGTATGTGACGTTGTTTTGCACGATGCAAAATCCAGATCCGGAGTGTTCATTTGAGGTTGAAACCCGACTCTCGGCGCGGTGGCATCGGGATGCGATTCGACAGGCGGCAGGGGTGGCGCAAGGGTGGCACAGCAATCGGGAGCGGGAGTTGAACGACTATCAGGAACAGGTTGGATTTTGGGAAAAGCACCCGGAACGTCACCTGCCACAGGTGTTTCCTGCCGGATGCAAGT
>DAOQNB010000774.1:0-3642 GCA_035335845.1 Acidobacteriota bacterium
CCGCCGCTGGTGGCTGATCAAAACTCTTGAGTGCTTTCTCTTCGTCATCATACATTCGAAAGACGCTTTCAAGTCGCGAAATCTTGATGATATGGCTCACGCTCTGGGAGGGCTTCAGGAGTTTTAACTGACCGTTGGCCTGTTCAATGTGCTGATAGCATTGCAGTAGACTGCCGACACCGGTACTGCTGATATAGCTGACACCACTCAGATCAAGCAGAAAGTTGACTTCGCCAGCCGCAATCATCGAATCAATGCGCTTGCATAAATCGTCATTCGCTTCACTGGGTGCCATGCGGCCTGTGACTTCGAGGATATTCACCGTTCCTGCTTTTTTGATCAGGCGATAGCGTGTTGGGCGGCGCGGCATCACACCCACGTTCTTTGCGCCGCGATTTGGATTGTCGTACTCGTGATCAGCCATAGATTATCCTTTTGGTCCGTTCATCAACCCCCTGGTGATTGATCTCGTCCGCACTGGCTGCAAGGGATGAGTTTGCAGGGCGGTATATCAGGATGTCAGATGTCGAAAGCCTGAATAAAATAAAATGGAATGGGCTCTCAGAATTTACGAAAGACAGTGAAATCAATGGTTTCTACTCTCAGTCAGGCAAACCAGAAAAGTTTCATTGCCCGGCTGGATCGAATAAAAGTTGATGCCACTTGATACTGAGAACAAATTTGAATGCTTTGCGCGAGAAACAGAAGTTGTGGTGGTCGAGGGTATCGAGATCACAGAATCTGTTTCGAATTGGAATGAACCCGTACTGTAATTGCTGCCAAAGCCTACCACAATGATTGTTATCGTCAACCTGAATCCTGCTGTTGATCGTCTGCTTACCTTCTCCAAAATCCAGCCTGGAATGGTTCATCGGTCTCGACCTGTCGAGCTTGCGGCAGGTGGAAAAGGGGTGAATGTCGCCCGAGTCCTCAGCCGTCTGCGGACTCCGGCTGAGGTGTGTTTATTTCTCGGTGGTGATACGGGGCGACTGTTAGGGCGATTGCTCCGGCAGGAAAGACTTCGTACCTGTGTTGTCAAAACCACGGTCGAAACCCGATGCTGTTCGATTGGGTATGATGCGACCACGGGTGAAGACACCGTCTGGAATGAGCCGGGCGAATCACCCACCGCTGACCAGTGGCTGACCTACCGCCAACGGTTTGGCGAGCGGATCAAACCTGGATCGCTGGTTCTGCTCTCTGGAAGTGCCCCGCCACAGTCTCCCGAATCCATTTTTCAGGCATTGACCTGTCAGGCCCAGGCGGCTGAGTGTCGAGTGCTGGTTGATATTCCCCCGGCTGATCTCTTGAGCGTCCTACCGGCAAAACCCTGGCTGGTCAAACCAAATCACCACGAAGCCGGGACCGCACTTGGTCAGCCGGTTGTGACTGCGGCTGACGCCATCCAGGCTGTTCGTGAATTGTGGCTCCGGGGAGCGCAAAATGCCTTGATTACCCTCGGGGCACAAGGGGCTGTGCTGCTGACTGAAGCTGGTGACGTCTGGCACCTGACGGTTCCTGATCTCTCAACCTCCGGTCGGCTGTTCCATACCGGCGCCGGAGACGCCACACTGGCCGGAATTGCCTGTGGGCTTCAGAAAAAGCACCTGTCACTGTTGGAAGCCGTGCGGTTTGGTCTGGCTTCAGGAACAACCTTTGCCCGGTATGGGCGAACGTTTGACCCGGCGGAGATTGAGCGAATGGTGAATGAGATTAGGCTGAAGAAAATGGGCTGAAAAATCCTCGGGCTTGGGGCTGAAGACTTGCAAGCTCAGGGCTGAAGAAAATGGGTTGAGGAATTAGGGAATAGCCAGGTAATTCAATCAAATGGGTTGAGTGAACTACTGACTGATATTACTTTTCCAATGTTGCGGGTACGCCTTGGGGGAACTTTTCCTGAATGGCTGCTTTGATTTTATCAATCCGATTTTCAGGGTTGGGGTGGGTACTGAAAAACTCTGGATTACGGTTGCCTTTTGAAGCCTGAGCCAGGACTTCCATCACGCCAATCATGGCCTGTGGGTTATAGCCAGCTTCGGACATAAAGCGAACGCCAAGGGTGTCGGATTCGAGTTCATCATCACGACCATATTTCATATTGACCAGATTGCCGATGGCGGCGGCCAGTTGTGCCGCCTGCTGGCTATCAGCCCCAACCCCAACGGCGGAAACGAGGCCCTGAGTGAGGTTTTGTTTCGCCATATGTTCCGCACCGTGACGACCAATGACATGTCCAATTTCGTGACCCAGCACACCCGCGACCTGCCCATCGGTTTTCAATTGTGACAGCAATGCCCGCGTAATGAAGATTTGCCCACCAGGAAGGGCAAAGGCATTGATCGTTTTTTGATCGTTCAACACGTGAAACTCAAACTGATACTTGCTGTTACGGGCGGCAGATTGCTTCACCAGCCGGTTTCCAATCTGATCAACGCGGGCATTTTCCTTTGGATCAGACGACTCGCCGCCATATTGCTGGAGCATTTGTGGCGCCGCCTGTTGCCCGAGTGCCACTTCCTGGTCTTCAGTCAGTGCGACTTGTTGCACCTCGCCGGTAATCTGGTTTTTCTGGGTTGACCGAAAGTACCCAAAGATGGCGCCCACAGCCACCACCACGGCAATGACCAGTCGAACTTTTAAATTTCCCCGGCTATTTTCCATACAGTTGCTCCAAAAAATATTGGTGAGAGGCTTCAAAAACCCGGAACCCGGAACCCGGAACCCGGAACCCTAATTCAGCAATTCGTCATCAGCGGCTGATTCCGGCATTGGATGGGCTGCCTGTTGCACGACGCCAACAATCATTCGGCGTTCAGCAAAGAGATTTGAATCAATCAGGGTTTGGACAATAAATTCTCCTGGGCGTTCAAACGCCAGATTCATAAAAAAGGTGATGTTGTTGGCATACCCACCTTCTGGGACTTCAAACAATGTTGGGGTCGAATGCGCCACGACTTGTTGTTTTCCTGGATAGAGGATGCGTACTTCGGACAAAAACTTGCCATTCCCCCGCCAGTGATTGACCACGGCAATGCGGGGAAGTTGAAATGGAAGTTGTTGAACATAAATGTCTTGAAACACACCCATAAAGCTAAGTTTATTGCCCAGTTCAAGCCGTACATCGTCACACAGAAGTTGATAAATTAATTCAAGGTTTTGGGTTGATTTCACAGTCAAAGACTCCATTGGGTTAATCATCAGGTCGTGCCAGTCAGGTGATGCCAGGCTCCTCAACGCAGGCTGGCTATCGGCATTTTTGGAAAAGATTTGAAGAATAAGATAAAGGCTGGTGAAAAACGGCGTTTGGAAATGCCTGAAAACTATGCCACGGCCTGCCGTGCAAGTCCAGAAACGGCCCAGATATCAAAAATTCTACCAGTCAGTCGTCAGTCGTCAGTCGTCAGTCGTTCGCTAAACTGAGTGAACTGAATCAGTTGACTGTTTGCTAAGTACCTTGCCATCAATTTTCTGAGCTATTGGGTTTGGTACGTGGTTGATTTTTTTCCGTGTTTTCCGTGTTTTCCGTGGTGAAAATGTCTGGAAATTTTCGGTGAGGTACTTAATGAGGATCTCATTGCAAATTGGTAGTATTGAATTCAGTTTTATTTTTTATACTCATCCTTAACCAACTACAACCACTTA
>DAOQNB010000775.1:0-1775 GCA_035335845.1 Acidobacteriota bacterium
TTCAGGGTTCAGGGTTCGGGGTTGTAAAACCAGGGTTCAGGGTTCGGGGTTCGGGGTTGTAAAACCAGGGTTCGGGGTTCAAGGTTCGGGGTCTTCGAATTTTGATCCTTTTGGTCCCTTTTGTCCTTTATGTCTTTTAAATCCTGAATCCTGACCCCTAACCGCTATGACTGGTTTTACCATCAAAATTCACCATCAGTTGGTGATAAAAAGTGACGGCCTGGGCAAAGTTTTTGACTGACACTCGCTCGTTGGTGCCGTGGATGCGAACCGTATCGGCCTGCTTGATCCAGATGGGCAAAAACCGATACACATTCTGGCTGAGCGACGCGTAATAACGCCCATCCGTTGCGCCAATGACCAATGTCGGCGTTACGACAATTCCTGGAAATACCTGGTGAAGTGTGCGTTGAACGGTGGCAAACGCTTCGGAATCAGTTGGTGAAGTCGGCGAGGGGTTGGCTGCCATTTCCGTCAACGGTTCGACGTCAACCCGTGGGTCGTTCACCGTCTGGCGAACGTGTCGAGTCACTGAATCAATGGTGTCTCCCGGTAAAATCCGAAAATTGATAATCGCCCGGGCTGAAATCGGCAGCACGTTGTCTTTGATACTGCCTTCAAGCATCGTCGGCGCCGTTGTGGTGCGGATATAGGCATTGGTGGTCGGTGCTTTGGCCAGAATGGATTGTACCAGCGGGCGAAACAACCACAAATTGGCCATAATCACCCGGTTGGGAAAAGACATTTCCGGGCCGAGGTATTCAAACATCTGGCGGGTTGGTCCTTCGAGCCGGGCCGGGACCTGGTTGGCTTCCAGTTTGACAAGTGCCGCGCTCAGGATTCCGACCGCCGTTTGCTTCGGAGGCATTGACGAATGTCCGCCTTCCCCTTTTGCGGTCAACTTGATGCTGACATAGCCTTTTTCAGCAATACCAACCAGCGCCACCGGGAGTGGCACCTGGGGATAATCTTCAACCACCGCACCGCCTTCATCCAGAACACATTCAAACTGGAGCCCCCGCGATTGGAGAACCTTCGAAATCTCAGCCGCCCCCTGTTTCCCGCTCGTCTCTTCATCGTGGCCAAAAGCAAAATACATCGTGCGTTGGGGTTGAAATCCCTCGGATAAAAGCAGTTCAGCCGCTTCCAAGATCCCGATAACACCGGACTTGTCATCGAGTGAACCACGTCCCCACACATATCCATCAGCGATGTGGCCGCCAAACGGAGGATGTGTCCAGTTGTCTTCCGTTCCAGGTTCAACCGGGACAACATCCTGATGCGCAACCAGCAGGATGGGCTTCAGGTTTGGCGCGCGGCCTTCCCATCGAAACAGCAGGCTGTGCTCGTTGACTTTTTCAAGCGTCAGCGTGGCAAACACTTTTGGATAGGTGGCCTTTAAAAATTCGTGAAACTGACGGAACTGATCGGCCTCCAGGATTGAAATCGTCTGAAATTGCAGGGCTGAGGCCAGATGACGCGCCGTAGTGTCCTGGTCTTTCACAGCCAGGGGGACTGATTGAACCGAAACCTGTTTTGAAGTAAACCGGGTGGTTCGAAAGAGTAAAAAACCACTCAGAATTACCACCAAAATGATGATTAAGAGGCCAATGCGTTTGAATACTTTCCTTTTTTGCATAATTTCAGAAAGGAACCGTGAGATGAAACTGACCGGATTGAATCTGCGACATGCACGCATGTCCAGTTGAAAGGAATTTGGGCAAATATTCAAGTTTTTTTCGTCGAAACAGCTTCAAGCTGCGTACATAAAGCTT
>DAOQNB010000775.1:1875-3640 GCA_035335845.1 Acidobacteriota bacterium
GCAAATATTCAAGTTTTTTTCGTCGAAACAGCTTCAAGCTGCGTACATAAAGCTTTGAATCCAATCAACTTCGTGTAAGTAATCAACCAGTTGCTCACTTTTTTTCCAGGGGGATTCCCACAGCCACGGGGTGTCACCCCCTCTCACGGCAGGTTGTATTTTCCTGTCAGCATAACTGTTGAAGGTCGGGTGTTTTCCTGTGTAGAACTGACCGAAACTGGCCAGCCATGAACACCCTGAATGTCACAAAAGAAACACAAGTCCTGGCTGTTGGCGCCATAAGGTGGCTCAGAAACCCCTTTGTGGTCTTGTGCTTGATCGTGCTCACAGGTTTTGTGGCATTCGGGTGGCGCACCGTCAGCCACAAGGTCTGGCAACCAGCCGAAGTCGAAATTGCGTTCTGGCTCTGGCAAACCAACCTGCCATCAACAACTGAGGTTCACCAAACCCTGCAACCCTTTCAAACTCGAACAGTTTTTATTCGCGCCGGACAGTTCGACCTGAACCAGAATCAAATCGAACGCATTCGCCCGGCGGTCGGTCAATTTCCATCAGACGTCACTATTCATCTGGTTTATAACGCGACACCGGAATTTTTAAATGGCTTTGAATCGCTTTCCGAAACAGATTTTGCCCATGCAGTTCAGTCAACCTTTGAAACCGATTGCCTTCGTGCTCAATCCGATGGTGCGCAGGTGGTCGGAATCCAACTCGATCTTGATGCTCCAACCCGGTTACTCCCTCAATACGGGTCTCTGGTACGTGCCGTGCGGCAAACGCTTCCGCACGGCACATTTTTTTCAGTCACGGGGCTTCCGACGTGGATGAATTCCCCGGCTCAGTTGCGCGAGTTACTCAAAGAAACTGATTTCTGGATTCCTCAATGCTACGGCGGCAAAATCCCTCAAAAACACACTGACCGAATTCCGATTTGTTCGCCAGCATCGGTGGCCAAATCCATTCAAAAAGCCCAATCCATCGGACATCCATTTTGGGCAGGGCTGGCGGCCTATGGCTACGCACTTCATTACAATTCCAGGGGAAGTCTTCAGGCTTTGTATGGTGATCTTGATCCAGCACAGATCTTCTCCAACCCAAACCTGGAACTGGTCAGCCGCGAAACCTATAGCCTGAAAACGCCTTCCAACTGGCGGTATGAATTTCGTCCCCGAACGGATTGCACCATTGATGGCATCACGCTGTATTCCGGCGATTTTCTGGTACTTGAAATTCCCAACAGTCAGGTTTTGCGCGAATCAGCCCGGCTGGTTCGTCAGTATGCCGGAGATCAACTCCTGGGAATCTGCCTGTTTCGATTTCCGGGTCAACTGGATACAACAACGCTGCCAGACCAAGAACTCAGCCCGGCGCTGTCGGATGTTCCTTCACACCCACATTTTACGCTCACCACGCAAACCGTTAGGAAAAAATCAGTTATCGTTACAGTTCAAAATACTGGAGACGTGAGCTTACTGGCTGACCCGGATGCACTCGAACTTGAAATTGCCTACCCGGAAGGCCAGTTGGAAAACATCACACACTCTGATTTCGCGCAGTTTCGATTTTTGCACGTCATTCACACGCCAGCCGCTGACGCACCACCGGCCATGGTACCAGGCTCTAAAGGTCGGTCCAATCTGGTGCGATTGACCCGAGGTATTTTGCGCCCAGGTGAAACCGCCGCAGTTCAAATTGAGTTTTCGAATGCCCTGTCTTCCGTGCCTGTCCGATTAACAGCTCGAACCAGCGATGGAAGCCGGTTTGA
>DAOQNB010000776.1:0-3634 GCA_035335845.1 Acidobacteriota bacterium
GAACCCGGAACCCGGAACCCGGAACCCGGAACCCGGAACCCGGAACCCGGAATTCTTCAGGACAGCAACAGTTCCAGATCCTCCCGACCCAGATCGCGTAGCGTGGCACTGTTTTCACCCAAAATAGCATCTGCCAGATTGCGTTTGTTTTCCTGGAGTTTTAGCACCTTTTCTTCGACGGTATCGCGAGTGATGAGCCGATAAGCAAAAACCTGTTCAGTTTGTCCGATGCGATGCGTTCGGTCAATTGCCTGGGCTTCAACCGCCGGATTCCACCACGGATCAAGCAGAAAGACATATTCCGCTGCTGTCAGGTTGAGACCAAATCCGCCGGCTTTCAGACTGATCAGAAACAATTTGCTTTTTGGATCAGTCTGGAATTTTTCCACCAGTTCACCCCGGTTCTGAGTTTTCCCGTCCAGGTACAAATAGGGAATCTTTTCCTTATCAAGCTGTTTGCGAACAATCGAAAGAAAACTGGTAAATTGCGAGAAAATCAAGGCTTTGTGCCCTTCATCCACAATTTCGGCAATGTAGGGCAGTAACACATCCAGTTTGGCACTTGATTTGGAAGCCTGTTTGGAATCAATGAGTCCAGGATGGCAGGCGGCCTGGCGCAACCGGAGCAAGCCTTCAAGGATTTGCAGTTTGTTTTTTTGAATGCCTTCGGTTCCGATTTGTCCAAGCAACGTGGCCCGGTAATAATCGCGCAGTTCAAGATAGTGCTTGCGCTGTTCGGGCTCCATTTCACAATAAATGGTTTGCTCGGTTTTGGTCGGCAGATCTTTGGCAACCTGTTGTTTGGTGCGCCGAAGCAAAAATGGCCGGACAGCTTTGGCCAGCAATTCACGCGATTCGATCTGGCGCAAATTGGGGTCATCCACGAGTTGCTGAAAGACCGAAGCCGTGCCCAAAATCCCTGGATTTAAGAATTCAAAGAGGCTCCAAAATTCACCAAGGTGGTTTTCAATCGGTGTTCCGCTCATGGCGAGCCGTCGGCGGCCTTGCAGCAACCTGGCAGCTTTGGAGGTCTCAGTTGAGGCGTTTTTGATGGCCTGCGATTCATCCAAAATCACAAAGTCAAACTGGATGTCTTTGAGTTTGAGAATATCACGCAGCATGGTGCCATAGGTGGTCAAAATGATGTCAAACGCCTGGAATGAATCAAATTCCTGGTCACGACCCGTGCCGACGTGGGTGAGGATTTGAAGCTGCGGGGTAAACCGGCGGGCTTCTTCTGTCCAGTTAAACAGGAGCGATTTTGGTACCACAACCAGTGATGGACGTGGGCGACCTGGGGTCGCTTCTTTATGCTCTTTGGCTGCCTGAAGAAACGCGAGCACCTGAACCGTTTTTCCGAGTCCCATATCATCGGCCAGACAGCCACCAAACCCAAATTGATCCAGAAAATGGAGCCAGCCCAGACCTTCCTGTTGATAGGGGCGAAGTTCCCCGATAAATCCAGGCGGCGGGAGTTGAGCCGCCACTTTATCAAACTGGTGCAACTGGTCACGGAGCTTGATAAATGGTTCATCCACTGCAATTTGAGGCTGGGTAGAAAGAAGCGCATCCAGCAGCCCGGCCTGTGACCGCCGAAATTTGATGGTATCTCCCTCAGCCTGACCAACGCCGGTCAACAGGCCGTATTTGGCCAGCCATTCTTCAGGAAGCATCCCAAACGAACCATCACCAAGTTGGACAAACCGTTCACCGCGCCGCAGGGCTGCCAGGAGCTTGGGCAGGGAAGCTGTCTGGCCTTCAAAATCAACTTCGGCCTGCAACTCAAACCAGTCAAGGCCCGATTTGACCTGGATTGAAACCTGTCCGGGTGTTCGGTACAACTTTCCTTCCGCCTCCACTCGCCACCCCTGAGCTGTCAGTTTTGAGACCAGTCGGGGGAGTTCCTGGGGAGGGAATTGAAACGAGGTGCTTTTGCCTTTACCCGTGTCGCGGAAGGTATGCTCTTCAACACCAGGATGTTGCGTCAAGATCTGGGCCGCCTGTTTTTCAGCTATTCGATTCCGTCGGTAAAAATGTTTGGTCTGGGCGTCATAGTGTCCACCTGACGTATCATCCATTTTAAACCGGAGCTGGTCATAGACAAACTCCAGGTTTCCTTTGAGGATAGCTGAAGGTTGATTGCGTCGAATTGAAAGAAACGGCAGCGGTTCCATCTGGTTCACTTGAACCTGGTGTGAGGCTGGAAGCTGGAGTGGTGGGGCTGACGGAAGCTGGGTCATTTCGTGGAGAAAGGTATCAAGTTCAGCTTCTGGAATCACCAGCGGTACTTCTCCCCGCAGATAGGCGACGAGCGGAAAGGCCCCAAAGTGATTAAATTTCGACACCTGGGTGCGGGTAAGTAAATAGCCGTCGCTTAACAGCAAAAGTACTTCTGACGGGGAGAGTTGTTTTTCCTCCCGCTTAAGCAGTAACTGGGTCTCAAAGTCTGACGACTTGCTGGTTACTCGATTGAGGCCGAGATGAAACTCCCACGGTTTTTCATGTGGATCCCAGGCGAGCGGGCCAATAAACTTTCGCTCACCTTGCTGTGCCTGAATGATAAAAAACCGGTTGGTGGCACAGAGTTGAGGGAAGACACCTTCCAGATCAGGTCCGCCGACGTAGTACTGAAGTGGTTTATAGGATTCACGCCCGAGATATGCCTGGAGACTGCCGCTCACTGAGAGAGTATTGCTGCCCAGGGCATTCATCCCAGCCAGGGTCAGCAGCAACTGGCGGTCTTGCGGGTTCGGATGGACCAGGAAATGTTCTCGTTTCAAATGGGTTTGTTTGGCTTTGCCCCAGTCGCCGTTTTTCTTTCGTTCTTGATAATACAGGTCAATGGCAATGATGCCCGTTGATTTAATGGTTTCAACATCAAGGACATACAGGAGTTGCCAGTTTTCGGGCCAGGTTGGTGGTTTATTGACCTGCTCGCGTGCGACCATCATTTCCTTGAGGGGTACAAAATAGTCTTTCCAGGTCGGTGGCGGCGGGGGAAGATAGCGCCCTTTGCTCCGAGTTGCCAGTTTCGAACCTGAAGACAGCCCCAGCATTTTTGACAGCTCCTGAACCAGGCCAGAGTGGCTGGAGTCATTGAAAAACGGGTCCTCATTCTCATCAAAAAAATCATCATCTTCGGTGTCGTCTTCAAAATCATCTTCAAAGAGGTCTGGGCGGAGCGAGGCCGTCCGAATGGTCTGCTGGACAGTGACTGGCGATGATTGATCAATGCCTATCATTAAGGCCCACAAATGGGCGCAGGGGCCTTTTTGAAACTTATGGCAGGAGCATCGGGCAAGGGCGGTGAGTTCAGTTGACTTTTTGACTTCAAGTCTGAGCGTGACGGTTTCGATTTCTCGACCATCCCGGATATCAGAAGTGTAATAATTTTCTTCCACCTGTTCAAAATCAAAGTTGAGATTCCTGGTGAACTGCGCCCCTCGGGTTCGGATTGGCAATGAAAAATAAAGGGTAAGCAGTTCGGTGAGTTTTATTTGCATAATGGAGTGCCTGGGTGTGTGATTTGTTGAAATTGTAAAATCCAAACTGGCTATTCTAACCCAAAAAGACAAAAGAGGCAGCCAGCTTTGGCTACCTCTTAAAAAATCAGGGCTGAAGGCTTGGGGCTGAA
>DAOQNB010000777.1:0-3633 GCA_035335845.1 Acidobacteriota bacterium
TGCAAATATGCCGACGGCGCCTCGATTGACAGTCTGTCGCCAAATTTTTTCCCACTCCTTTATTTTGAGCCCGTGAGGTTCTCCAGTACCGAATTCAGCTTCTGATTGGCTTACTCCAGATTGAACCAGATGGGTTCGAATCATATCTGGCTCAAAGCCCAGCACCTTCAGAAGTTGTGTTGCGCGTGGAACTGGTTTTTTCCCGAAAAATATATCGAACAACGCAGATGATGCTTCAATCTCAATCAGAGCCAGAATCAAATGTCCTGGCTCAACCTGTTTCTGGTTCAAGTGCTTGCGTTCTTTTTCAGCCCGGCGGAGAACCGCTTGTGATTTCACTGACAGTGGTAATGCTTCAGATGGTTCAGGCTGGTTCTTTTGGGGTAACAGTTCCAGGAGTTTCGATTTGATCAAGTCTGATATTCCGGGCGGAGTTGTCACCAGCCTTTCAAACAGGTCTCCACCTTCTTTCAGCAACCCAAGCAAAATATGATCTGGCTCAATCGCACCAGCACCCAATGTTTTGGCTTCATACTGAGCAAAGAAAATGGCTCGACGAGCTTTGTCCGAAAATGTGTCAAACATGGCTACTGGATCCCCTGATTAAATGCCAAATGATGCTTAAACGCGAGTCACCAACTCACGCCAGACCCTTCAAAAAAGGTAAATTTGTTGATTCAATTGAAATCTGACACATATCAGCCGCTTTTTTCAATACTTCGTCGAGCCATCGGCTGTACCACTTCAAAAAGCTTTCTCCATTTTCCATTGGCGTAATGGTCCCGGCATTCGCCGTATCATCCATCCAAATTGAACCTCTCCGCTCACCTGTGACCACCAATAAAACTGAAATGGCACACCCAAAATCCTGAATGATCAACGCGCCCTGGGTAAGCTGGTTGAGATACTCCCTATCTGATTGATAAAGTTCAAGTTCTTCTTCGCTGAGCGCATCTTCGGACCAACTGGTGCGGTGCGGAAATGGTTGGTTCAATCGGTTGAGTCGTGGATCATCTTCCAGAGGAAAATATCTTCCAAGCGGTAAAATTCCGCTAAATGGACCAGCCCCACCGTCTCCGATTTCGATGATAAACCTCCGGTACTCTTCGGGAAGGCGGATATCGTACATTTGTTCAAACACTTCGACCTGACTTTCAGGCAAACACCGATTGACAAAATAGGCATTGGTCAACCGCCCCAAAAGCGGCCTTCCATCGAGTGCTTTCAATAACTTCAGATTGTTTGCTAATTGTTGAAAGTCGTCCATACTTTATGAGCGGTGGGCGTCAAGCCGCCCACGTTGAAAGCGGTGTCAAGCCACCGCACTCCAAAGGGGCATTGATTGTATTTTCATTATTTTCTCTTTATTCTGCTTGTCTTTGTAATGTATTAAGTCCTCTTCCTCTTTAGACTTTCAAGCGCAAGTATTTTCTGTTTTCTCGGCTTCGTCAGGGATCAAATAGCAATCCGTTGGATGGTACTGCCTTTTCCGATAGTACTTCCAGCTTCGACGATTTTTGGAAAGTTTTGCATTTGGTGTTTCCGGACCATGCGGATAACAATGGCTACAACCGCCGCGTTCACGGCAGTTGGCAATCCGTGACATCATCCGGCTTCCCAGATGGGATGGAATATCAGGCAAGAAAGATTCATCCGACGGCCCAAAGGCTTCAAGAAATCTCCAGGATCTTTTTCGAAGTGCCATATAAGGGTTCCCCTTTCAGACTGATCAAAAATAACAGTTCTCACAAAATAAAAACAACCACCAACCAGGATGTGTGGGCTGTATGGAGGAAATCAGCCGGGACAATCTTCCCTTCTGTTGGGTTGAGAAGTTCCTGACCCGCTCACTTATTGTTCATTCTCAATCACTATGATAAAACCCTCCACTTTCTCAAACCCTGAACCCTGAACCCTGAACCCTATATACTTATGATTCCTCGATACTCTTTACCACACATGTCCAATCTGTGGACCGAACACAACCGCTTTCAGAAATGGCTCGACGTCGAAGTTGCCGTTTGTGAAATCCATGCCGAAATGGGCACCATCCCCGTGGAGGCGGTCGAACAAATCAAAGCCAAAGCCGCTTTTTCGGTTGATCATATCCTTGAAGTCGAAAAAGTCACCCGCCACGATGTGATTGCCTTCACAACGGTCCTGGCTGAAAACATCGGACCGGCGTCACGCTACGTTCATTTTGGGCTCACGTCGTCGGATGTCGTGGATACGGCCAATGGTCTGCTCCTGCGGGATGCGGCTGACTTGCTGCTCAAACGCGTGCGGGACTTTGCTGAAGCACTCAAAAAACGAGCCCTCGAATTTCGAGACACACCGATGATGGGTCGGACGCACGGCATCCACGCGGAGCCGACGACCTTTGGGCTGGTTATGGCACTTTACTACGCCGACACCATGCGCAATCTCGAACGTCTCGAACGGGCCCGCGAAACCGTCGCGGTTGGGAAAATCTCCGGCGCGGTTGGTACGTTTGCCAACCTGGATCCCGAAGTCGAAGAACGTGTCTGTGCCCGGTTGGGTCTGAAAGCGGCTCCGATCTCGACCCAGGTTATCCAACGCGACCGGTATGCTGAGTTTATGAACACGCTGGCGTTAATTGCCGCCGGCATCGAAAAATTCGCGCTTGAAATCCGCCACCTCCAACGCACCGAAGTCCGTGAAGCCCAGGAACCCTTTGCCAAAGGTCAAAAAGGGTCTTCGGCCATGCCGCACAAACGCAACCCGATTCTTTCCGAGCAACTCTGTGGACAGGCGCGGCTGGTTCGGTCAAATGCGATGGCCGCCATGGAAAACATCGCGCTCTGGCACGAACGCGACATTTCGCATTCATCGGTGGAACGCGTAATTTTGCCGGATACCTGCATTCTGGTTGACTACATGCTGGCAAAAGCCACCGGATTAGCTGAAGGTCTGGTTGTTTACCCGGACAATATGCTCAAGAATCTCAATCAGTTAGGTGGAACGACCTTCTCTGGCCAGCTCCTGCTCGAACTGGCTCGCAAAGGCGCTACTCGTGAACAGGCTTATGAATGGGTTCAACGCAATGCCATGAAAATGTGGGATCACGGCGCAGATTTCCGGTCGTCCATTCTGGAAGACACTGACATCACCAATCTGCTGTCACGCGACGAAATCGAAGCGATCTTTGATTTGAAAGTTCAACTGCGAAACGTAGACAAAATTTTTAAGCGACTGTTTGGAGAATGAAGCCTTTTGGTGCCTGGTGCTTTGTTCTTCGTGCTTCGCTCCTGGTTTCTGAAAGAATTGGTTCCAAAGCACCAAGTACCAAGCACCAGGCCCTACTTGGCGTAGTACCCCCGGCGAGTTCGGATCACGCCTTCGCCACGGTTGATCTTGACCTGAATTTTGTGCCACTGACCATCTTTGGTAAAGGACGCTGGATAGTAGCCGATGCTATAGACCGTCCGGAGTTCATTGGCGATTTTTTCATAGATGTTGCCCAAATCTTCAACATTGGGCGCCATATACAAAACCCCGCCCGAAGCATCCGCTATTTGTTGCAGTTGAGTTCGTGCCGTGGCGTACACGTCAGCCGATTCTCCCCACTGCTGGGCGTAGTTTTCACTTTCCGTATCCAGATACACCGGGTAT
>DAOQNB010000778.1:0-3622 GCA_035335845.1 Acidobacteriota bacterium
GTTGAACTCCAGATTGAGTCCGATCAGTGTTGACGAGAATTTGATACGTTGATGAAATAACTGGTTGTGGCGTAAGAAATACTACCCAAAAAAACAAAAGTGAAAAGGCCGTCATATACAAAGCGAATCCTTCTTCAGATCTTTTTGAATTCGTCCTCGGTGTATTTGGAATGGGTGAGTCGTTCGTGTTCATCATCACCAACGAAGCAAATCCGCAAAATTGGTCGCAGTTCAAAAAATTCATCTTCCTGGCGGGATAAAGATTCGACATTTTTGTATGATGTTCAGAAAGAACCGGCCTGTGAGGACCACCCGCTCAGGCAGATGGTCCTGACAGGTCCTTATACCATTTTGGAATGAATTGCTCGTATTAGCGAATAGTTAAGTAACTCAAGGAAATAGGGTTAGTGAACTACTGACTACGGGCTACTGACTACAAACTGGTATTATTTTTTCTTTGACGATTGTCCAAAGATCAGTTTCTGTTCGGCTTCGAGGCAAAGCTGGCCGACATACCGGGCCTGCAAAATCGCACCCGGACGAACGGAAGGAGTGTCCAGCAAGGGCGTGATCGTTTGGGTTACCGTTGTTATTCCAATGCTTTCAAAGTGTTTGGCAAGTGTTGTCAGGGTTGTGGCATGCGATGAAAACAGGGTTGTACCACCTGCTTCAGCCATTGATTGGAGCGTGTCAATCAGAGACTGGAGCCAGCCAGAGATCGGAGATTGAACGTCGTCTGCAATCTCAATTCCGGGTTCAATCTCAGCTTCCAGTTCTGATTCAATGATGCTTCCAGGTTCTTTCTTCGGAAGGTGGCTGGTGGTTTCGGTGAGCCCAAGATTGACCACTGTTGGGGCATCGCCATCTGGCAACCTGAGCAGGGAAATCGGCGAGAGCACCAGGTGTGAGCGGTGCAGTTCCAGCCGAACCACAACGCCCCAAATGGCTGCGGTGGGTGGTGACAGTGTTTCGAGGTGTTTCATTCGCGGCTGATCCAGTTTTCGATAAGGAACCACGAGTGGAATTTCATCCCCTGTATCATCAAGCAATTCCCAGAAAAGGGCCTGTTCGGTCTCATCAAACCAGCGGTTGCCCCAGCTTGCCGGTTGGATCACAACCAGACTTGCGTTCGGATTCGGTTCAGTCAGCCCCATTGGCCAGATGGTGGTGGCGTAGACCCTGAGTTGATTCCAATTTGAAAACACCCTGGACCCAAACTGTAATTCTCTTGGGTTGGTCATCTTTTTGAGGAACGCCTGACTGTGAGAACTGCCCGAGAGTCGAAACTGTGGGTTCCGGCGGCTGTGGAAGAGCGCGAACCGATGCTGTGACGCCTGGGCTGGATTGAGCATGCCCTGCCACGGACCTTCCTGAAGATACCGGGCCTGTGGGTCAAACTCGACACCTTGAAAGACCGGGCGAGCTTCGGACCAGGTATGCCACTGGCCGGAAGCATTGTCCCAAAAGAGCACGGTCAACCCGGCATAGCCTGACGGAGTTTCCCAGGCGTAGGCGCCAACACCGGTGAGATCCAGCGTGCCGACTTCGTGATAGACGGTCCGATGCTGGCCAATCAGATCACTTCGGGAGTGGTTTTCATCGGTATGGGCCAGTGCCCGGCACAAGGCATGGGTTCGGGCCAGGGTCAAAAAAAAGCGATGCAGGTCGGCACGAGCGTTGCGCTGGAGTTGCAACCCAACTTCACTCGAAAGAGTTCGCAACCCAAGCGCCAGTCGTGGGAGGTGAACCCCGGTCGCTGAGATGGCCAGCGTCGCCAGTCGTTGTTGGGTAGTTTCGGTCAAATGACACAATCCAATGGCGACAATTTCTTCAAGGAATTTCCGGGCAGTGCTCAGAATATCAGCCCGGCTGCGTGGTGTTTCATTCGATTCTTTGAGTGTTGGTGGTGCCAGACTCACTTCATCGAGTGTTTTCCCATGACGTTGTTGGAAGAGCAGCACGGCCAGAACCCGGTGAAAGCACACTTCACGCGCTTTGCAGGAACACAGCATCCCCGTGAGGCCCGTCTGAGAAAAATACCGGCAGGTCACATTAAAATCAGGAATCTGAAAAACAACCATTCCCAGATATGAAACCTTGAGTTTGGGACTTGAAAGCAAAGCACTCCGCGCCTGTTTGAGAACTGTTTTGCCAGCCCAGCGGGTGAGCGCCTCCAGAGACACCACCAGCAACTGATCGGTTGCCAGCGCAAAATCATCACTTGTGGCTTCATTGGTGATTGTCGCAGGTGGCTCTACTGGCTCAGGTTGAGCCGGAGTCACTTCAGGTGTTGGAACTGGTGAATCTTTCACCCAAAAGCAGGCCATCAAAATATGGCGGCAAATGTCAACGGCGGGGCAGGTACAGCGGGCTTTCTGGGGACCTTGTTCGGTCAGGGTCACGGTTGTTTCGGCAATCCGGAGGACAAGTTCCTGTTCGGTATCAGCCACAACGTCAGGCCGGACCCCGCTTTGTAAATCCTTGCGCGCCCGCCGCACCAGTCCTTTATTGGCAAGAGCTTCGAACGCAGCGTCATCAAAGGCAGCCAGGTGGGATTGAAGGATGGAAAACATGGAAGAGGGTTCAGGGGTCAGGGTTGAGAAAAACTGGATTCCGAGTTACGCCCATTGTGCCAGGGGCTGGTTGGAAATTCGATCTCAACTCCGCGACTTGCGATTCAGTTTGCACTATTGGTTCTTCGCTCAAAGAACTCGTACAGCCCTCTGGCCCGCATTCGCCGATGGGCTTGAACCGGAGACTTTTTTGACCGGGTGGCGGCACCCGTGGTTTTGTTGGCATCAAGCAAAATCGGCTGGCCATTGTGAATGACATAGTCAAATTTGCCGTAGTCAAATCCAAGTTTGCGCCGGAGCCCAACAATTGCAGGATGGGGCTCAATGTCCTCACTCCGGGTTTGGGTCTGGCTGTTGACGATTGGGCGCCGTGAAAAACGTCGGGTGCAGTTGGCCTGGTCACCGAGAAAAATATAGTTGCGAATACAATAAAACGCTCCATCCATTTCTGGTAGGAATTTTTCTACCACCAGGTCAGGGGAATTCCAGGCTGCTTCAGGAACGGCCTGAAGGTTTTCCAATATCTGATAATCCATTGGGGAATCAATCCCGGTTTGGGATGCCTCCGCTAATTTCCCCGCCAGCCGTCGTTCGGGAAAGCCACCATAGTTCAAATCTGATTTGATTATGACCGGACCCGCATATTGGTCACCAGGGCGAACCAGGTTTTGGCTGATAACTGATTTGCGAATGTCTTTGATTTCACCATTGAGTGTGACTGGGTACTGGCGACCAAATTTGATGTACTCATCTGGCACCACCGACAGGTCTACGTGAAGAATTGCCAGATCAGCCGGAACAAATTTGTTGACTCCGAACACATACCGGACTCGATGGCCGTCTTCTTCCCACACTTCTGCCAGATAACTGATGGCCCATTGAAACCGATCTGCATTCCGGTCCTGTTCGTGCATCAGGATGGCAATCGTTTTGCCTGAAGTCCCAGACCAGAACCACTTCATTTTTGAAAAAATTGGAAACTGCGGCATAAAATGAATGAAGAATGAAGAATGAAGAATGAAGAATTGAGAATGAAGAATGAAGAATGA
>DAOQNB010000779.1:0-3622 GCA_035335845.1 Acidobacteriota bacterium
CCCGGAACCCGGAACCCGGAACCCGGAACCCGGAACCCGGAACCCGGAACCCTATATCCTCACTTCCCTTTCACCAGCGGATTTTCCAGATAATCCATCACCATTCCGGACATCGCCTTGACGCCAATCGGGAGACACTCTTCGTCCACATCGAAATCTGGCGTGTGAATCATCGCCGTGATGCCGCGCTTCTGGTTACCGACGCCGAGAAAGTAGAAAAAGCCGGGAATCGTGTTTGAGAAATAGGCAAAGTCTTCAGCGCCCATCTGGGGACGTGGACTGACGACGTTTTCAGCGCCGACAATGCGCCGCATGGTCGGAAGCATCTGGTTGACCAGCTCGGTGTTGTTGATGAGCACCGGGCACATTTTTTCGATGTCCATTTCATAGGACGCGCCGTAGGTTTCAGTCACGCCCTTGAGTGTCTGGTGCATCATCTGGATTGCGCTTTCGCGGACCTGTTCGTTGAGCGCCCGGAGCGTGCCTTCAAGCTGTACTTCGTCAGCCACGATGTTGAACCGGTTGCCACCGTGGAAACTGCCAATCGTCAACACGAGCGGTTCCTGGGTATCAATCCGCCGGCTGCGAATGGTCTGAAGCTGCGTAATCGCCGATGAAGCCACCACAATCGCGTCAATTCCGCCGTGTGGATAGGCACCGTGGACTTTCTTTCCGCGAATCGTGATGAAAAACCGGTCCGCGCTCGCCATGGTGGCCGTCTCGTTGTAGGAAAGCTTCCCGACCTCAATCGTCGGCATACAGTGCAGCCCGAAAATCACATCGGGACGCGGATTTTCAAGCGCCCCCTCGGCCAGCATTTGTTTGGCGCCGCCAAGTTCGCCACGGGGTGGACCTTCTTCGGCAGGCTGGAAGATAAACTTCACGGTTCCAGCGAGTTCCGCCCGATGTCTTGACAGAAGTTCGGCCACGGCCAGCCCAATTGTGGTGTGAACATCGTGTCCGCAGGCGTGCATCACGCCGTCATTGAGCGATTTATAGGGTACATCGTGGGTTTCTTTGATTGGAAGTGCGTCCATATCGGCGCGAACCGCAACAACCGGCCCTGGCTTGCCACCTTTGAGCAACCCAATCACGCCATGGCGGGCAACGCCGGTTTTGACTTCGAGGCCAAGTGCTTTGAGCCGTTCAGCAACCACGCGGGAGGTGCGTTCTTCGCGGTTGGAAAGCTCAGGATGCATATGGAATTCGCGCCGCGTTTTGACCAGTTCCGGCACCATGGCCTGGATTTCTTCGGCAAATCGCTCGTCACGGCTGGTCGCACCGGGCAGAACAGAAGAAGGAGTCGAATTCATAGATGAGTGTGACCTGGATGTATTTGGAAGGATGGCGCTGGATCCAATCAGGAGCAACGCAGTCAGAGTGGTGGAAAAAGCAACAATTCGTGGAGTTTGAAACATAGCGAGTAGACGATTTCAAGCAAATAGCCAGATGGATTATTCGACCTTCAAACCAATGGTCAAGAAATGTCTCAGGGTGAGTGCTTGCAATCAAACCAGAGCTATCCACGATTGACAACTCTGATGAGCATTTCTTTCTATAGAATCTTGCCTTGTTCACGTTTTTGTCTGTTCACAAATTATGAACATTGCTAGAATGTGAACAACAACTCTGAAATTGAATTCTGGAGGTAGGTTTTGTGCTTCGCTCATATCAGGCTAAAGAAGAATTGCTTCTTACACAGGTCGCTTTGAGTTTAACTCAAACTACCGGGTTACAGGTGGTTGACATGGGGCAAGAAATCTTGCATTCGAAAACTCGTTGGGATGCCGAAGTGACATTGACTGATGGAACCACCCAATGGAAATACCTGGTTGAAGTGAAATCGCTTCTTACCAGCAACGCCCTTGAACACCTGATATATCAACTGACGAAGTATAAAAATGAATCCCACTACCCATTGCTCCTGGTTGCGCCTTATATCAATCCCAAACAGGCAGACAAACTCAGAGATCAGAACATTGAGTTTCTGGATTTAGCCGGAAACGCATATTTAAAACAGCCAGGGCTGTTTGTCTTCATAACCGGACAAAAACCGAGCGAATCGGGAAAAGCAACTGACCAGAAAGCACGCGCTTTCAACCAAACCGGGCTGCGATTGATTTTTGCTTTGCTGACCCAACCCGGATTAGAACAAGAAACTTATCGCGTTCAGGCACAACGGTCAGGAATTTCGCTTGGTGCAGTAGCCTGGGTGATGAATGATCTTCAGAAACTTGGTTATTTAGAAGATCGGGGAAAATTTGGGCGACGACTGGTTCAAAAAAAGGAGTTACTTGACCGATGGGTTCCGGCTTACCTTGAGCAACTTCGTCCGAAACTGTTGTTTGGCAGATACCAATCCTCTCAACCACAGTGGTGGGAAAAAGTGAGTCTCGTCATACACGTTATTGGTGCTTTTTGGGGTGGCGAAGTCGGTGCGGAAATCCTGACTAACTACCTGCAGCCAGCTACGGCAACAGTGTATGCTGAAACGAATTTGCCGCGACTTCAAGCACAATTTGGGTTGCGCAAAAACCAACTTGGGAATACTGAAATTTTGCGGAAATTTTGGATTGCACCAGAATGGGAAACCAAAGAAAAACAGGTGGCGCCACCACTGGTGGTCTATGCTGATCTCATTGCGCTTGGTGATTCTCGAACACGTGAAACAGCAAAAATAATTTATGACCAGTACCTTGCTCAGCTTGTCAAATGAGTTACCGGAACCATTGCTTCGGTTCTTTGAGATTTTGTCCCAGCAAATGGATGAGTTAGAAATACAGGAATATTTCGTGGTTGGTGCCCAGGCACGAGATCTGTTGCTGCATTATGTCTATAACCTCCCGATGAATCGGTTAACACGTGATGTTGATGTCGCAATTGCAGTTCAAACCTGGGAACAATACAGTCAGCTTCGTGAGACGTTGATCAATTCAGGTCAATTTGCAGCCACCCCAAAGATTCATCATCGGTTGTCTTTTATTGAAGCCAACCTCCCAATTGATCTTGTTCCATTTGGTGATGTGGAAAATCCACCAGGTTCTATCCGATGGCCACCTGACCAAACAATCCAAATGAATACCATGGGCTTTCACGAAGCGTATCAACACGCCATCACAATCCAAATCAGCCCACAAACGGTTCTCAAAGTAGCTTCACTCCCTGGCTTGACGCTATTGAAACTCATTGCCTGGTCTGATCGAGGAAATCAGTCAACCAAAGATGCCGAGGATATTGGCCTTTTGATGAAACATTATCTTGATGCAGGTAATTTTGACCGAATGAATGAAAAGTATCCGGATCTGTTTGAGGATCCAGACTTTGATCTTGACCGAGCAAGCAACCGCATGCTTGGGAGAGATGTGCGATTGCTATTGAATACTCCTGCGATTTACCAACAAGTGGTCCAAATCCTGAGCCAAGAACTTGATCAACAGGGGCAGCTTAAATTGGCAAGTGTTCTTTCAAGATACGAGAGAAGTCTTGAAGGAAATGGTTTCGAGAAAGCTTTATCAATGCTTGAAAACCTGTATCAGGGAATTATTGACCCGATTTTGTGATCAACCAGCTTCCTTATACAGAAAACCAAATCATACAGGTAGGGTATAGGGTATAGGGTTCA
>DAOQNB010000780.1:0-3620 GCA_035335845.1 Acidobacteriota bacterium
GTTCCGGGTTCCGGGTTCCGGGTTCCGGGTTCCGGGTTCCGGGTTTTCGAATCCTCCTCCTTTTCGTTCCTTTGGTCCTTATGGTCCTTTAAGTCCCTTTCGTCCTTTTCTTTCCCTGAACCCTGAACCCTGAACCCCAACCACTATGAAACCTTTTCGTGAAACACTGCAGGAAGATCGCATCTATGTTTTTGATGGTGCGATGGGAACGATGCTCTATTCCAAGGGCGTCTATGTGAACCGATGCTATGACGAGATTTGCCTTTCAAATCCGGGGCTGGTTCAGGAAGTCCATCGCGAATACATCAAAGCTGGTGCTGAAATTATTGAAACCAATACCTTTGCGGCTAATTTCCCAAAGCTCGAAGCTTTTGGCCACGCCAATTTACTCCAGGAGATCAACTACAAGGCGGCCAAAATTGCCCGCGAAGTTGCCGGGACGCAAGCCTGGGTTGCCGGGGCAATTGGTCCGCTGGGGATCCGCATTGAACCCTGGGGGCCGACATCATTTGAAGAAGCCCGCAAAATGTTTCGCGAACAGGCCGAGGCGCTGCTTGATGGCGGTGTGGATCTGATTGTCCTGGAAACATTTACCGATCTTTCAGAAATCCGGCAGGCGATGCTGGCGGTTCGCGAACTGGATCAGGAAATTCCGATTGCCACGCTGATGGCGATTCAGGAAGACGGCACCACCGGCTATGGGACCAGCCCTGAAGTATTCACCAAACGTCTGGAAGAATGGGGTGCTGACATCGTGGGGCTCAATTGCAGCGTCGGTCCAAAGCCCATGCTCGAAGCCATTGAACGCATGGCTCAGGTCACCGATTTAAAACTCTGTGCCGAACCAAACGCTGGACTTCCACGCGATTACCAGGGCCGCAAGATTTATCTGTGTTCGGCTGATTACATGGCGAAATATGCCCGGCGGTTGATCCAGGCTGGCGTCAAGTTCATCGGTGGCTGTTGTGGAACGACGCCAGAACACATCAAATCCATCAGTGCTGCCGTCAGAGCCCTGTCACCCGCCCAGCGTCACGAACATCACGTCGTCCAGATTGATTTTAACAACCGTCCGCATATTGAAGCTGTTCCGCAGGCTGAAAAATCAAACTTCGCCCGCAAAATCGTCAACGGCGAGTTTGTTACCAGCGTCGAAGTCGTGCCACCCAAAGGCTGTGACCCGACCAAAATGATTGAAAACGTTCGACTTTTAAAGGCGGCGGGTGTGGATGCCGTCAACGTCCCCGATGGTCCCCGTGCTCAATCCAGAATGGGCGCCATTGCCACGTCGGTGATTTTGCAACAGCAAGTTGGCATCGAAGCCGTGGTTCATTATTGCTGCCGGGATCGAAATTTGTTGGGGATGAACTCTGATTTGCTCGGTGCTGCCGCGCTTGGCATCCACAATGTGCTCTTGATTACCGGAGACCCGCCGAAGATGGGCCCTTACCCGGATGCCACCGCCGTGTTTGACATTGACTCGATTGGATTGACGAACATGGTCAACCGACTCAACCAGGGCATGGACCTGGGCGGCAACCCGGTCGGCAAACCGACTTCGTTTTTCATTGGGGTTGGCGTCAACCCGACGGCGATTGATTTAAACCACGAATTGCGGCGCTTTGAATGGAAGGTGGATGCTGGGGCTGAATATGCGATTACCCAGCCGATTTTTGACATTGATGTGTTGAAAAACTTCCTGCGCCGGATCGAACACTGCCGAATTCCAGTGATTGCCGGAATCTGGCCGCTGACGAGCTTCCGAAATGCTGAGTTTCTCCACAACGAAGTTCCCGGTGTCGTGGTTTCGCCCGAAATTCTCGAACGCATGCGCAAAGCTGATGGTCAGGAAGCCGCCCAGCGCGAAGGTCTGGCGATTGCCCGCGAAATGCTCGAAGAAATCCGTCCACTCGTGCAGGGCGTCCAGGTCAGCGCTCCGTTTGGCCGCGTTCCCTATGCACTCGAAGTCCTTGAAGTGCTAAAGGTTAATCAATAACGGACACACAGGTCCGTCCCTACAGATTATGAAAATTATTCTTGCCTCAGGTTCGCCGCGTCGGTCGGAGATTCTTCGGAAGGCGCGGCTTGATTTTGAAATTTGCGCGGCTGATGTTGATGAATCAGTCATTGCCGGAGAAACTCCAGCGGAATATGTGCTCCGTCTGGCACGAACCAAAGCCCAGGCGATTCACAGTGATGAACCCGCACTGGTCATCGGAGCGGACACCACGGTTGTGGTGGATGGTCAGATTCTGGCCAAGCCGGAAGACGCTGACGACGCCCGCCGGATGCTCTGCTTGCTCAGTGCCCGCGAACACGAGGTCCTGACCGGCGTGGCGGTTCATCATACGGGTCTCAATCGGACTGAATCAGATATCGAACTCACCCGAGTCTGGTTTGACGAACTCACCGAAGACTGGATTTCGTGGTACATCGCCAGCGGAGAACCTTTCGACAAGGCTGGTGCTTACGCAATTCAAGGACTTATCGCGCCACACATTGACCGGATTGAAGGCAATTACCTGAATATTGTCGGTTTGCCAGCCCCATTGGTGCGCCGGCTGATGCGGAAATTTGGGGATGAATAATACTATTGAGGGTTCGGAGTATCGGGTTCAGGGTTCGGGGAAATTCAAAGGATCAGCCTGTGCCTTAGCAGACTGAAACTGAATTTCCACCTTGTTTCAAAGAACCCATCACGGAAAAATTTACAGAAGGAAAGAATTTCTTCACGAAATCAGAGAGGCAAAATGAGTACAATTACTGTCAATCTTCCTGATTCGCTGTATGACAGGCTCAAAGAAGTAGCTGAAAAAGACCGAAGTACTCCGGAACAGCTTGTTCTTGTTGCCATTACAGAGAAGTTGTCCGTTTTGCTGACGGTTGAATATTTGGAAACAAGGGCAAAGCGGGCAAACCCTGAACGACTCAACCAGCTTTTAGCGAAAGTCCCCTCTGTAGAAGCCGAGCCACACGATAAACTGTCATAAGCTGGTTTTTGAATGATTTATAACTATCTATATCAGAATAATGATTGAATGAGCAGTTCTCATTTTATTGATGAAGAATGCTTTAGTCGGTTCATAATTTATCATTCATAATCCTGTAACTTTCCTTGTCTTCGGGTTTTCTTCTATACTGCCGTGACATTCCGATGTTTTTCCGAATCAACCTGCAGTGTCTGGAGACAACTCAATGGTCACCGTCGCAAACCTCCGCAAAGACGGCACTTTGTCGTGGTTGCACCTTTCCGATATTCACTTCGGAGAGGCCCAGGGAACTGGACGAGATGCCGTCCTCAATCGCCTGATTGACGATGTTCGCGAGCTTCGCGAACGTGACCAGCTTGCCCCCGACCTGATTTTCATCACCGGAGACATTGCCTGGAGCGGTAAGCCTGACCAGTACAAAAACCACGCCCTCCCATTTTTGCAAAAGCTCCAGGCTGCTGCTGATGTTGACACTTCCCGCATTTTTCTCATTCCCGGCAACTACGACGTAGACCGTTCCCAAATCAAAAGCATTGCCCTCAAAAAATTCCAGGAAGAACTGATTGCACCTCCCGCCGGCGAGAACGCCCAGAAGTTCGTGACTGACTTTTTAACCTGGGATGATTTTCA
>DAOQNB010000781.1:0-3615 GCA_035335845.1 Acidobacteriota bacterium
ATATTCTTCATTCTTCATTCTTCATTCTTCATTCTCAATTCTTCATTCTTCATTCCGCATTTTTGGACCCATTGCTAGGCAAGAACGTTCAACCTGTACTACACTGCAACCTGTTTCGGCCAAGGGCAATCACACCACAACCGTCGCACGGGTACACCTTGCCCGCAAAGCCCACCGAACCAGACTTGATCAGACATACCGCAAGAAGGATATGGATCTATGCTTAAGCAACACCGGAATGTTCCGTCTTTTCGACTCGCCCTTTTTTCCCTCGGACTGGCCGGGGCCATTAGTTTAAACACGATTTCTTTTGCTGCCACACCCCAACTGGCGACCAGTTTGGATGAATCAGCGGAACGGCGAATCACCTCATCGGTTGTGGAGGCGCTGACAACGATTGAAGATCACTATGCCGGAGATCTTGATTACAATCGCGTGAACGAAAGCTCAGTTGATGGAATGCTGGGAGTGCTTGATCCTCACTCTCATTTCTGGACTCGCGAGGAATTTCTCGAATTTCGAACGCGCCAGGCCAGTGTCTATTCCGGGGTTGGGGCAACCATCGCCCCGCATAACGGGAAAGTGTACATTGTATCCCCGTTTGACAATACACCAGCTTTTCTGGCTGGCCTCAGGTATGGCGATCAAATCATTGCCATTGATGGACAACCCACTGACGGCTGGACCTCAGATCGGGTCCGCGATAATTTGCGTGGGCTCCAGGGAACAGCAGTGCAAGTGACCGTGAAGCGTCCTGGGGTCGAGACGCCAATCACATTTCGAGTTGTTCGCAATTCAGTCAACCTGCCATCAATGACGAATTGTTTTATGATTCGCCCTGAAGTTGGGTATATCGGGCTGCGTCGTGAATTCCAATCAACCACGGGTGATGAAGTGGATGCGGCACTCAAGAAATTAAAAGCCCAGGGTGCCAAATCAATCATTTTAGATTTGCGGGGCAATCCAGGTGGGCTACTGGACGAAGCGATTTCAGTTGCCAATCAGTTTCTCAATCGTGGGCAAAAAATCCTCTCCTACAAAGGGCGGACAAGTAGTGGAATGTTTCGTGATTATAATGCGTCCAATGCTGAACCGGATACGTCGAGTCTGGTGGTGATGGTGAATAATGGTTCAGCCAGCGCCTCAGAAATTGTTGCTGGTGCCATTCAGGATCACGACCGGGGTATCATCGTTGGGGAAAATAGTTTTGGCAAAGGGCTGGTTCAGACCATCTTTCAGCTTTCAAATGGCTATGGCCTGACCTTGACGACGGCCAAATACTACACACCCAGCGGACGGTTAATCCAGCGCGATTACTCAATGCTATCCCGGTACGAATATCAAAAGCAGGGAATTCTCGGCACGGGTGCCCGACCAAACGACTCGAAAGACAATCAATTTGAAACCGACACTCGCCGAATCGTGAAGGGCGGATTTGGAATTGAGCCGGATGTAAAAATCCCACCGCAGCTTCTGACCGCCACTCAGGTCCGATTGCTGGATGCAACCTTCCTTTTTGGTCGGCTCCTGGTAACGGGCCAGATTCCAGAGATTACTGAATATCGGGTCAATGATTTGACCTTTGGACATACTTTAAACAATTCTGAGTTTGTCGTGACCGATGCGCTCTATCAGCAATTTCTAAAATTTGTCCGCGAGAATTCGAAGGAAACCGGAGGCATTACCACTGCCATGGTGACCGAAACCGAAGACTATGTTCGCCAGCAGTTGCGTCGTGAAGTCGTTACTGCCGCTTATGGCAGTGAAGTGGCTGATGAAATCGTGATTGCCGCTGACACTCAGATGGTTCGAGCGATTGAAGAACTCCCGAATGCCCGGTTGCTGGCTGAAAAATCACGCAAAGTTTGGCTTGAAAGCAGTCAACGTACCCCCCGTCGGTTTGGGCAATAGCAACAGAGTGAAGTCAGTACCACCTGCGGCAGTGGGTGGGCCTTGCTTCCAACCCCACCCGGTCAGGCAGGTGGTACTGACACGTCCTTTAGTTCCAATATCAGCTTTACTACTTTGCTACTCACAACTCACTCTTAAGAGGTATGGCATGGCAGATCAGGCAACGCGTCAACGAATCAAAAAAGTAAGAACCCATATCAGTCAAAATGAAGGTTTGTTGTTTGAAATATCACGGTCTGGGAGTCGGGCGTATGTGTTACCTCCCTCGGATGTACCCGAACCCCCAATTGACCAGTTGATTTCTTCCAATTTTCTGCGCCAGGATGATTTGGAAGGGATGCCGGAATTGACCGAGCCCGAGGTGGTTCGTCACTACACACGGCTGTCAACCTGGAATTATGGAACAGACACCGGCATGTTCCCGCTTGGGTCCTGTACGATGAAGTACAACCCCAAAATCAATGAATGGGCAGCTCGATTACCAGGGTTTGCGATTACCCATCCGCTGGCGCCAGAAGCACTGGTGAAAGGGAATCTTCAGTTAATCAAGAAGTTAGAAGATGAACTCTGCGAAATTACCGGGATGGACACCATTTCGCTTCAACCTGCAGCCGGCGCCCATGGTGAACTCACCGGAATTATGATGGTCCGTGCCGCGCTCGAAGCCCGAGGCAACCGCCGAAAACGGGTTTTGATTCCAGACTCAGCCCACGGCACCAATCCGGCGAGTGCGGTGATGTGTGGTTACAGTGTTGAAACAATTGCTTCCAATGCTCGTGGGTTAACCGACCTCGATGTTTTAGAAAAGAAGATGGACGATTCGGTTGCGGCCATTATGTTGACCAACCCGAATACGCTGGGGTTATTTGAAGAAAATATCGAGAAGATTGCCCAGTTGGTTCATTCCCGAGGTGGCTTTGTCTATATGGACGGCGCCAACATGAATGCCATGTGCGGCGTGACTCGACCTGGTGATATGGGGGTTGACGTGATGCACCTCAACCTGCACAAAACCTTCTCGACACCGCACGGTGGTGGTGGGCCTGGATGTGGACCGGTGCTGGTGGTCAAGGAATTAGAGCCATTTTTACCCTTCCCAACACTTCGACGAACAGAAGCCGGGGAGGTCGAATTTGATTGGGAGCGACCTCAATCAATTGGCAAAGTAAAAGCGTTTTGGGGCAATTTTGGCATGATGGTGCGGGCTCTGGCGTATATCCGGGCGCTGGGACCAGATGGGTTAAAATCTGCAACTGAAACCGCCGTACTCAACGCCAATTATGTCGCTCATCACTTGCGTGACACGTATGATCTGGCATTTGACGGGCCGATGCTTCACGAAGTTGTGTTTTCTGACAAACGACAGCAGCCGACGGGTGTCAAAAACGCCGATATTGCCAAACGGTTGATTGACTATGGGTTCCATCCCCCAACCATGTCATTTCCGTTGATTGCTCCGGGCGCAATTATGATTGAGCCGACGGAAAGCGAAAGCCGGGAAGAGCTGGATTTGTTTATTGATGCGATGAAATCAATCTCGGCTGAATGTGAAGAGAACCCAGAGTTGGTGAAAACTGCGCCCCATCACGCCCGCCTTGGCCGGCTGGATGAAGTTGGGGCTGCGCGCAACCCGGTTCTGCGGTGGAAACCCTGATTGGGCTGAAAACCTGGGGCTGAGGGCTTGGGGCTGAAGACTCGCAAGCT
>DAOQNB010000782.1:0-3614 GCA_035335845.1 Acidobacteriota bacterium
AAGAATTGAGAATGAAGAATGAAGAATTGAGAATGAAGAATGAAGAATGAGCCTGGGGCTTGGGGATTTTTCGAAAGATTTATTCTTCAGCCCAATTTCTTCAGCCCGAAGTCTTCAGCCCCGAGCTTGCGAGTCTTCAGCCCAATTTCTTCAGCCCAACTTCTTCAGCCCGAAGTCTTCAGCCCGAAGTCTTCAGCCCGGCTTCTTCAACCCTGTGTCTGGTTGACGTCGGCTTGAATTGAGACGATAATTTTTGCATTCGAAATTTGCAGAAAAGTTCAATTTGTTGGCTGGAGATGCGAGCCTCAGGCAGCCTTTGCACCGTGTGTCTGAATCATGCCACCGGTTTTTCGGGCTAAAGACTGGCGAACTGAGCGCTGAAAGCACGGGCTGATGTTACTTTTTATCTCACCAGGTTACCTCAAATCCAATCGGACCCAGCCCGATTTCTTCAGCCCCCAGCCCGATTTCCTCAGCCCCAAAAGGCTTTAACCATCGCACAATATCCGTTGAAAAGGTCATTCACAATCCTGAATTTGGTGACAAACGCCAATTGTTTGACTTCACTGTCCAATTTTTCGGGCAGCGGAAAAGAGGTGGTCAGTTATGGAACACAAAGAAACTGAAAAGAAACCCAGCATCACCGAACTGTTGCAGGCTCACCGTCGCGAACGCGAATCACTGCATTGGGAAGGGAAGTTTCGCGAGTACTTTGAAATGGTGGTGCAAAATCCCAAACTTTCGCAATTGGCTCACGCCCGGATTTGCGAGATGATCCTGTCTGCCGGGGTCACAAAGCTCAACGAAGGCACCCGAGACGAAGTCACACGCTATAACTTCTTTAGCGAAGAACTCTTTGGCATTGACGAAGCGATTGAGCAACTGGTCGAGTATTTCAAATCGGCAGCCCAGCGGCTCGAAGTCCGCAAGCGCATTCTGTTGCTGATGGGCCCGGTCGGCGGAGGCAAATCAACGATTGTGACGCTGCTCAAACGCGGGCTTGAAAAATGGACACACACCGAACCTGGTGCCGTCTATGCCATTAAAGGCTGCCCGATGCATGGTGACCCACTGCACCTGATTCCAGCCGACCTCCGGAAAGTCATTGACAAGCATTATGGCATCTACATTGAAGGCGAACTCAGCCCACAGGCCCGCTATGACCTGGAGCACACCTATGGCGGGAAACACGAAGATGTGCTGATCGAACGCATTGTCTATTCTGAAAAGGACCGGATTGGGATTGGGACCTTTGCTCCGTCAGACCCGAAATGTGTGGTGGGCAACACGATTTTGCTGACTGATCAAGGCATGTTCCGTTTTGACGAACTCCAATCCCGGCTTCAAGCCGAGGAAGACCAGTTTGTACCGTTCAATCTGACGGTCAGTGGTCGGGCTGGTCGTGAAACTACGTCACATTTCTACAATGGCGGTATCAAGCCGACCCGAAAAATCAAAACCCGACTTGGTTTTGAACTCGAAGGCTCGCTGGTCCATCCAGTGCTGGTCTTAAAAGACGGAGAGGCTCGCTGGACCAAACTGGCTGATCTGAACGTCGGTGATTGTGTGGCTTTACAGCGCGGCCAGCAGATGTTTGGTTCGATGACGGCGCTCCCGGCTTTTGAGTACGCCGGGCCCTCCAGTCGTGGCCAGAACAAAAACTTAACCCTGCCGACTGAACTGACCTCCGATCTGGCGCGCTTGCTGGGCTACATTGTGGCTGAAGGATCACTGACCGACACGGGGCTCTGGATCACCAATGCCACACCGCGCGTCCTGGATGACATTCGTGATATTTGCCGGCAGCTCTTTTCAGTTGAACCAAAGACCTGCACCAAAGCCGGAACACCAGCGGTTTCGCTTTCAATTTCTTCGGTCAAGCTGGTGCAATGGCTTGAAACCGTGTGTGGCATCACTCGCGGGGCAGCCAGCAAGCGGACGCCGCAGATTATTTCAAGTGCGCCGAAAGAGCTGATGCTGGCGTTTTTCGAAGGTCTTTTCTGGGGTGACGGCACCATCAGCGCCCGTGGCCGACTGGGCAGCAACCGGTTCAAGCTGGCAACTGCCTCGCGTGAACTGGCGACCCAACTGCAAGTCGCCCTGTTGAATATGGGTATTGTGGCAGCGGTCCATGAAGAGCGTATCAAAGGCAAGTTCACGGCTTACTCCGTGATTGTCACCGGAGACGCCGTGGTTGACCTGATCGAGCTGATTCCATCGCTCCGAGACAAGTGCACCGATGACCCGTCACGGCTGGCGCTCAAGCGGGGACGAACCAATTTTAACGTCATTCCCGAAATGCATTCCGCCGTGCACGCCCTGATGCAGGAAGCCCGCCGCCAGGGGCAATCACTTTCAACCTTCCGACGTTATGCCACGACAGCCGCCTGGGGCCGGAACCTGACGCCCCAATCGCTGGCCCGTCTGATTGAAGAATCTGAATGGTTGCTGGGCGACGCTTCCCCAGCCCTGGAGCTTTTGCGCGAGCGGCGGGATGAAAACCTGCTCTGGCTCGAAGTGCAAAGCATTACCGAAGGTCACGCCCACGTCTATGACCTGACCGTTCCCGGAACGCATTCCTTCTGTGCCAACGGCTTTATCAATCACAACAGCCAGGACATTTCTGAATTGACCGGCTCCATTGATCTTTCCTCCATCGGCGAAGTCGGGGTGGAAAGTGATCCCCGCGCCTACCGATTTGATGGAGAACTTAACATTGCGAATCGGGGGATTATGGAGTTCATCGAAATTTTGAAGTGCATTCGCGGTAACTCGTTGATAAGAACGGGATTAGGTGTGATTCAGTTTGATGAATTATGGGGAAACATGTGGGGTGAAAAACCCCCTCATCCGCAAGATGTTCGATATCAAATTGGAGTCCAAACGAGAAATGGAATAGAGGAAACAACTCATCTGATTTACCGGGGTGAAGGGGAATCTTTGAAGATCCGAACTCGAAAGGGATATGTTCTTGAAGGTGCGCCTGATCATCGGATTTTGGTGCTTTCCATCCGTGGCCAGTTCGAATGGCGGGCATTGAAAGATTTAGAGCCAGAGGATCGAGTATGTATTGATCGAAAAGGGTACTGGACGACTACCTACCCTGAGTTGGCTCCATTCAAATCAAAATCAATTGGAACATTGGCAGAAGTTTTGCCAGATAAAATTGATACCAGGTTGGCACGCTTAATTGGTTACTTTGTAGCTGAAGGTTGCTACCTGAAGCAAAATGATCAAAAAGACAGAGGAATTTTGATTACCAATCAGAATCCTCAAGTGATTGCTGATTTGAAAGAAATCTGTACTGCCTATGGCTTGAAAATGAGTTCTGATGCCAAAGGTCACCATGCCCTGAGTCATGCCGGGTTAGCTACCTTATTCCATCAGTTTGGCTTTGATGGTCGCCGGGCACACGAAAAACACATCCCCCAGATCATCCGTCGTTCGCCAAAAGAAATCATGTCGGCTTTTTTGCGGGCGTATTTTGATGGTGATGGAACGGTTACCACATACATTTCTTGCAGTACCGCCTCCGAACGGCTTGCCGAACAGCTTCAAATTGTGTTGCTCAACTATGGAATCATCAGCAAGTGTCAGCGGCATTTTAATGAAAA
>DAOQNB010000783.1:0-3613 GCA_035335845.1 Acidobacteriota bacterium
ACCGGGGCGAAACGAGAAGAGCTAGCCAGAGGGTAGCCTGGCCCATATGCCTGAAGGCGTGAGGCTGAGCTTCTTTGCTTTCTTTCGTGTGTTTGGTGTACTTCGTGGTTAATCAACTTTTTCTTCAACGGGTTCGAGGATGACAGGTTCGGGGTGGGCTTTGCGTTCGCTGAGGTAATACAAAATCGGAACGGTCATCCGTGAAAGTAATAACGACGCGATTTCACCCGCCATCAACGAAATTGCCAGTCCCTGGAAGATCGGGTCAAACAAAATGACGGACGCTCCGACGACCACTGCCGCCGCCGTCAACAACATCGGCCTGAATCGCACCGCCCCGGCGTCAACCACAGCCTGGGTGAGCGGCACGCCTTCCGCCAGTCGCAGTTCGATAAAATCCACCAGAATGATTGAGTTCCGAACGACAATCCCGGCGCCCGCAATAAATCCAATCATTGAAGTGGCTGTAAAAAACGCGCCCATTGCTGCGTGCGCCGGCAAAATCCCGACCAGTGAAAAAGGAATCGCGGCCATTATCACCAGCGGCGTTTTCAGCGACTGAAACCAGCCGACGACCAGGATGTAAATCAAGACCAGCACCGCCGCAAACGCCAGCCCCATATCGCGGAAGACTTCGTAGGTGATATACCATTCGCCATCCCACTTGACGGAAAGCCGGTCAGTCGAAAATGGTTGATCGGCAGTAAATTGCTCGATCTGGTAGCCTTCCGGAATTTTGAGCTTTTTGACCGCATCCGTTAGTTTCAAAATTGCATACACCGGGCTTTCTTCGCTACCGGCGACATCACCGGTGACATAGACCACCGGCATCATGTTTTTATGGTAGATGTTGTGGTCTTCGACGGTTTCTTCAACCGTCACAAGCTGGCTGAGCGGGACCAGATTTCCGTTCTCGCCCATGACTTTGATCTGCTGCAAATCCTGGATACTTGAGCGCGATCCACGATCCATCCGGAGCAGGATCACGACATCTTCTTTTTCCTGAACCTGATGCAGCAAACCAGCGGGCATCCCATTGACGGCCAGCCGGAGCGAAGCGGCAATCTGTTCGGGTGAGACTCCGTTGAGTGCGGCTTTGGCTTTATCCACGACAAAGCGGTATTTCGGCTGATCGTCTTCGACGTACCAGTCAACGTCCACCACGCCAGGCGTCTTCTCGAAGATTTCCAAAATCTGTTTTGCCAGCGAAATTTGTTGCTTTTGAGTCGGGCCATAAATTTCAGCCACCAGCGTTTGTAACACCGGCGGACCCGGTGGGACTTCGGCCACCTTGACTCTGGCACCGTATCGGGCCGCAATCTGCTGAACTTCGGGGCGGACACGTTTGGCAATGTCGTGACTCTGGGCTTTTCGCGCTTCAGCAGAGGCCAGATTGACCTGAATGTCAGCTACGTTTGGACCTTGCCGCAAAAAGTAATGCCGCACCAGCCCGTTGAAATTATAGGGCGACGCTGTTCCGACATAGAGTTGCAGGCTGGCGACTTCGGGGACCTGTTGCAGCTTTCCGGCAATTTCACGGGTGATGGCGGCGGTTTGTTCAAGTGTCGAGCCTTCCGGCATGTCAATGATCACCTGAAATTCGCTCTTGTTGTCAAACGGCAGCATCTTCACCGTGACCAGTTTTACTCCGACGAGTGCGGCTGAAGCCAGCAACAACCCAATGACTGCGACGAGAAAGAGTATTCGGTATTTTGGAATAACCAGTAGCGGCGTCATGACCCGGCGATACAGTCGGGTCGTCCAGTCTTCTTCGCCATGTCCAGCGTGCTCAACCGGTTCGCTGTTTTCAGCGGGTTCTTCGTGTTTTAAAAGTTTGAGCGATGCCCAGGGCGTGACGACAAAGGCCACAATCAGGGAAAACACCATCGCGGCAGACGCTCCAACCGGAATTGGCCGCATATAGGGGCCCATCAGCCCGCGCACAAAGGCCATCGGCAAAATCGCCGCAATCACGGCAAAGGTGGCCAAAATCGTCGGGTTGCCAACTTCGTCAACCGCTTCCAGTGCCACTTCAATCACCGAACGGCCTTTGTTGGCTGGTAATCGGAAGTGCCGCACCATGTTTTCAACCACGACAATCGCATCGTCAACCAGAATCCCAATCGAGAAAATCAGGGCAAAGAGCGTCACGCGGTTTAATGTGTAGCCATACAAATAAAACACCAGCAGCGTCAGCGCGAGTGTGACCGGAATCGCAATCGCGACAATGCCTGATTCGCGCAGGCCCAACGTGAACCAGATCAAGGCTGAAACCGACAAAATCGCGAGCAGCATGTGATAGAGCAGTTCGTTGGATTTTTCCTTGGCTGTCTCGCCATAGTTGCGCGTGACCTCAACCTGCACATCGCCAGGAATCAGGTTTCCTTTGAAGGCTTCGACTTTTTCGAGCACATGTTCAGCAATCACCGTGGCATTGGTCCCTTTGCGCTTTGAAATCGAAATGGTCACGGCTGGCAGTGTTGACGGTTCGCCACCGGTTTTTACTTCACCAGGGCCGGTACTGTGCAGGACGTAATTGGCCGGTTCCTCGGGGCCGTCGGCAATCGTGCTCACTTCACGCAAGTACACCGGACGCCCGGCAAAGACCCCAACCACAACATTTCCAACATCTTCAGCGCTACGCAAGAAATTTCCGGTTTCGAGCAGGAATTCACGGTTTTGCGACGAAAAACTCCCTGATGCAAGCTGGCTGTTGGCCTGAGTCAGCATCGGCACCAACGTGGCCGGGGCCAGGTTATAGCCGGCGAGCTTGTTTTCATCGAGCGTCACCTTGACCTGACGTCGCTGGCCGCCAATCAGTTTGACTTCAGAGACGTCGGGAACTTCTTTGATTTGATCATGAATTTGAGCCGCCACGCGTCGGAGTTCAAAATGGTCATAGCGTGCGCTCACCAGCGTCAGTGCCAGAATTGGAACGTCATCAATCGAACGCGGTTTGACCAGTGGCTGGCTGGCGCCGGGCGGAATCAGATCGAAATTGGCGAACATTTTCTGATTGAGCCGAACAATGGCGGCCTCTTCGTTTTCACCGACTTTGAACCGCACAATCGCCATTGAAAACCCAGGGCTGGAGGTCGAATAGATATATTCCACCCCAGGAATTTCCCAAATCAGTTTTTCCATTGGTCGCGTAACGCGTTCTTCGACTTCGCGGCTGCTGGCACCAGGCATTTGAACCATGACGTCAATCATCGGCACGATAATTTGGGGTTCTTCCTCACGGGGAAGCAATTGCACCGCGCCCAGGCCGAGCAAAATCGTGGCCACCACAATCAACGGCGTTAATTTCGAATGAATAAACGCCTGAGCCATTTTTCCAGCGATTCCATATTGGCGAGACATAAGGATACCTTTTTCGGGTTCCGGGTTCCGGGTTTTGAAAACAGGGTTCAGGGTTCAGGGTTCCGGGTTTTGAAAACAGGGTTCCGGGTTCAGGGTTCAGGGTTTGAAAAACCGGGTTCCGGGTTCAGGGAAAACAAACAAAAGGACATAAAGGACGAAAAGGACGAAAAGGACATAAAAACAATGTCTTCGAAGACCCGGAACCCGGAACCCGGAACCCCGGCTTTCAACTGCCGACCACGACCCGATT
>DAOQNB010000784.1:0-3612 GCA_035335845.1 Acidobacteriota bacterium
GCCATCCAGTGAGGAGGGGCGAAGTCAAAATATCCAGCATTACACCAGCCTGGGCAGCATTTGCCAAAAACCATCCGAACTAACCGTAACTCGATATGTTTGGTCACCAGGTGATAAAACCGGTTCATTTCCAAGGATTTATCTTTTTCTGGCTATGTTTCCGATAATAAAATTTTGTAAAAAATCTAATTTTCCGAACTATTGAGTAGCAACATTATCGTGAATCTAATCATTTTTGCAGCAAAATTGTCAGCAGACGTTCCGATTGGGGCTGTTAACGGTATTTCTCAAGTTTTGAGGAGGTTCCATGGCGGCCAGGTATCGCAATGTCTTCCAATTATGAAAAGAAATAATTAACCTGGAATTTGATGAGGGCTATGCCATTATTCCTTTTTAAACCGGTCAAATTGTCAGATCCATACCTTTCCGATGTTGATTCAGGCTCGTCAGGGAAGAAGGACAGGCTCAACTCTCGAATTTTGTCTAACTCACTGATTCTTCACATCACAATAGGTGTATACCTTCAATGTTCAGGCAGGGGGATACGAAATTGAACCGATTCAGAATAGTTCAGAAAACGATGAATACCAGCCTGCCAGCGTATTTTTTCGCTATGCTCACGCTTGCAGGCGGATTGCTGGTGAGTTGCCATCTCTATCAAAAACCTTACCGAATATTTGATGCTGCCTTCTTGTCAGAGAGCGGAAAGATTCTGGTGAGTGATAACCAGGAAACATTTCGACTTTGGGATATAAAAACCTTGCAAATCATTTGTTCTCATACAATTCAAAGTCAGATTCATAAAGATTCGAAAGTCGGGATATCAACAATAGCCGTATCGCCTGATAGTCAGATCATGTTACTGGCAAGTAACAATATTATTCGGGTGTGGGATCTGAAAAAATGGCGTGAGGTTCGTCAGCTAATAGGGCACACGTATGGAGTTACAGATATAGCTGTTTCTTCTGACAATCACTTTGCACTTTCAGCCAGCATAGATAGTGTTCGCCTGTGGAATTTGGATAATGGGGAGTCTCTGCGTCAGTTTTCTCCTAATCATCTGATTCGGAGACTGGTTTTTTCCCCAGATGGTCAAACAGCACTTTTTGCAAGCGAGAATGGCCGAATTTACCTGTGGGATATTCAAGAATGGCGGTTGCTTCACTGGTTTGAAGGAGATAACGAAGCTGCTCAGAATGTTGCTTTTTCAGATGATGGAGAACTGGTAATATTGAGTGACAAGGATCACAAGGTATGTGTATGGGGTTTAAAGAAAAGGAAACAAATCAAAAGCCTTCCTGGGCACAAGGTTATGGTAACAAGCACTCTTTTGTCTCCTGACCATCACTATGCGGTGTCTGGGGATTTACATGGAAAAGTTTACTTGTGGGATTTACAGAAAAATTGTGTGGTTCGTCAGTTTTCCACAATCGTGACCACACCTGATGAATATACTGGCATACAAGGCCTTTCCTTCTCTCCTATCGAGCATCAGGTACTGTTCTTTGATGGGTCAGGGGGGAGCTGTAATCAGGATTGTGCAGATAGTAGGCTTTATTTGTGGGATCTTGAAACCGGGAAAGAGCAAAGCTTTCTTCTCAAGAATATCCAGCCAGAGTGATTTCAGAAAGCTTCTTGAGCCAAATATAAGTATAAAATCAAGGCATTTGATGTTACCCAGAGTACCCAGGCCGTGAGGGGCGAACTCACATTAGTTCAAGGTACAGATTTGCTGAGTGTGACTTCAATTGCCACCGGTTGTGACAGATTGCGATCAGTAAAAATCTGGATGACTGGTTTTTCTGAAAGTATTCCTGTTTTTTTTTGAGTTTGGTATTGATGTGTTTCTACAAAAGTCACCAACTCATGTTGCTGCCCGGCGGTAAGTGCTGTTCCGGGAGGCAATTTGAAAAACGAAGGTTCAGTTAACTCAATCGGCGAGAAAATAATGGTGAACGTTGTGGTCACAGCTTTGCCGCCCAACCCAATCGAGTTCCCCCGTGGGAAGACAAATTCCTGATGTGCTTTGACCAGGTTGGATGGTGCCAGGTCTGATCTGACCTGAGTCAGAAATGCGGTCGGAACCGTATTTGATGGTGCAATGATGTAGAGCCATCCATCCTGTTCTGGCACAAAGTGAAACACGACATCCCGATGAGGTGGGATAGGTGATTGTGGATCTATCCACGTTCCAGCCGTCAGAACGCCAGTTGACGAAACGACTTCAACCCCAATTGATAGAATTTGTTGCCAGGCAGTCGGGGCCGGAGACACTGGACCCGGCCCTGTCACCACAGGTTTTGCCCAATTCCACGCCAAAAGCAGGCTGCCGGCGAAAATAATTCCGGCCAGACTACTCCACAAAAACCAGCGTCGCCCGACTGAGTCAGATTTGATCGGGGCTGGCACAGGTTCGATTTCTAGAGTTGGAGATTGGCGACTGGCTTCGAGATGAACCTCAATCGCCTGCGAGAATTCGGAGGCGAAGAGTTCGGCACTCGGGTAACGGTTTTCAGGTTGAACGGCCAGAGCTTTGGTTAAAATCGGAATCACTTCCAACGGCACTTTTTCGCGATGAGCCTGGAAATATTCGGCTGGTCCAAGTTCCTGAAGCTGAAGCATTTGATGGATTGCCTGAACCAGTTTTTCAGCCGTCGGCAGGTATGGACGGTTCCCGGTCAATAATTCACAGGCAATGATGGCCAGCGAAAAAATGTCTGTTTGGGCCGAGCACTGTGAGCCGTCGAGTTGTTCGGGCGCCATATAGGGCATCGTTCCGAAAAACATGCCCTCCAGCGTAGGTCGGTCCGAGTCAGTGTGCGAAACCTTGGCAATTCCAAAATCAATCAGCTTGGCGTTGGGGAAGGCGTCACCAAGATCTTCGAGCATAATATTTTCCGGCTTCAAATCACGATGAAAAACACCTTCGCGATGGGTGGCCTGGAGGGCTTTCCCAATTTGAAGCACCAGATGGCCAATCCATGGCAGCGATTGAGAGCTGGCCTTCACGCAGGCGCGCAACGTTTGCCCTTTCACAAACTCCATGACAAAAAAGGGTTGCCCACTGGCCAGCGTGCCACGATCAAGCACAGTCACGACCCCTGGATGACTGATGCGGGCCAGCGCTTCGCTCTCTCGCTGAAACATTTGCGTTGCCCAGGATTCGCCGGCATGTCGTTCAAGCATGACTTTGACTACCACCGGGCGACCGTGCAGTTGTTGATCCCGAGCCAGGAACACAATTCCGTTTCCACCCCGGCCTAATTCGCGTTCGGTCAGGTACCGATTACTGATGCTCAAATTTTGGCTTCGATCAGGAGCACTGGCTGGGTCTTGGTAGGTTTGAGTGACAATAAACTCGTTGGCAGATGGCAATAGTCCTTTAAATTCGGAGTTGACAAGCAACGGTTTTTCAATAAACCCTTCAGCTTTTGGATACATCCCCAGCAGCGATTCGACTTCACTTCGGATCTGTGGATCATCCAGGCACAGCCGATCCAGCAGCGTCACCCGATGCTCTGGGGCGCATTCGATGAGGTCTGCAAAAATTTCACTGACGCGCTGGTATTGCTCGGGAGTCATAGGAATGAATCAAGAATGAAGAATGAAGAA
>DAOQNB010000785.1:0-3611 GCA_035335845.1 Acidobacteriota bacterium
GGCACTGATATGTGAGCCAGGTGGTGCTCTTTTGGGCAAAATTGAGGTCATTCTCAATTCTTCATTCTTCATTCTTCATTCTTCATTCTCAATTCTTCATTCTTCATTCTTCATTCTTCATTCCTCAATGGTCACCCGCTCATCTTGTCACCTTGAAGCCGCTGCTCAATCAGTGCCCGGATTTCCGCTGAAGGCTCCCGCTGCAGATGGGTTTTCAAACCTTCAAGCGCCTGTGGATCATTAAAGGCGATCAGCAGTTTGACCGCTTCGAGGCGAACATCCGTATTCCCGTCATTTAAAATCCCTAACATCAATTCAATCACTTTGTCGCTCGACTGGCGGGCCAGTTCCTGCAAGGCGGCAATGCGCACTTGCGGTGTTGAATCCCGGAGTGAGGTCATCAACATCGGCAGAATTGTCGGGTCGGCGTCTTCGCCAAGCTTGTGAATGATCAGAATTCGCAATCGGGCATCAGTTTGTGCCAGCGCATCAACCAGCGCCTTTTTACCCGGCGCCCCAACGGTCACCAGCGCATTGACCAATGTTTCCGGGCGGACCAGATTTTCAGGAATGCCGTCCTTGTTCAGTTTTACCGGTGTCAGCAATAGGGTCGTAAGCGACGAAATGACGCTTGGATCTCCGGACCGCCCAAGCGCTTCAATCGCCGCTGTCCGCACCTGATCTTCTTTATCTTCCAAACCAGCCAGCAGCACCTGACGCGACGCATCGGTTGGTGGCATAAAGCCAAGTGCGCGAACGGCATCTGCCCGCACACGGGTCAATTTGTGCCGCACCAGCTTGAGCA
Organism: Acidobacteriota bacterium; assembly: GCA_035335845.1. Taxonomy (GTDB): domain Bacteria; phylum Acidobacteriota; class Blastocatellia; order Chloracidobacteriales; family Chloracidobacteriaceae; genus JACQXX01. Next base: position 806 of record DAOQNB010000785.1, read on the forward strand.
ACGGTTCCCGAGCCGGTTCCCCAATATTTCCAAGCGCAAAAGTCAACCACCAGCGAACGGCAAACCGGTCTTCGAGTTCAAGCCGCATCAGCAACCGGTCTGTCGCTTTTGGATCACGAAGCTCTCCGATTAAATATGCCGCCATCGCCCGAACCGGAAGGCGGGTATCTTCAAGATAATTCAGGAGTTGTTCGGTCGAAGTCGTCAGATTGGTCGTGCGAACGACTTCCATCACCCCAAACCGGGCGCGGCCATCGGCTTTGCCAAACAAGCCAACCAGTTCTCCAGGCGAAGTAACCCCAATTTGGACCAGCGATTGCCGGGCATAGTAGCGCACCACGGCGGAAGGATCATCGAGCGCAGCGACGAGTGGCGCCACCGCGCGTTGATCGCGAAACGGCCCCAGAATCCGCGCCACCTGTGCCCGGGCGGTCCAGTTTGGCGTGCGCATCATCTCCAGCAAAACCGGCACCGCCTGGGTGTTTTTCAATTTGGCCAGGGCCGACGCAATTTCAAGGCTCACCGTGGCATCGGTGGTGGTCTTCAACGCTGCCAGCAATCCTGTGGCGGCCCGATGATCGCCAATCACCCCTAAAGCTGAGGCCGCCGCCGCTCGCACGGTTAAATCACTATCGCGCAAAAGTGCCAGCAGCGGTTCAATCGCACGCGTTTCTTTGAACTCACCCACCACAGTGGCGGCTGTGCGCCGGATCAGACTTTCCGGATCATTGAGCAACGGCACAATCGCCGGACTGTGCTCGGCCCCACCAAGCTGGCTCAACAGCCGCAATGCTTCATAGCGAATCTGCCAGTTTTCTGATTTGAGATCAGCCACCATCCGTTCTGGAGTGACCCCAAACCGTGAAAGCCCGGTTCTGGCTGCGGTTCGGATTTCTGGCGCTGGATCTTCAAGACTCACAATCAGCGCATCAATCGCAGTGCGATCTTCAACTTTTCCAAGGGCTTCGACAGCCGCCAGCCGTTGTCGAGTGTCGCTTGATTTGAGCAACTCAGTCAGTTTGGTCACGGCGGTGGCTTCACCGAGTTGCCCGAGCCACGCCGTAGCCTCAATTCGCTGTTCGGGTGAAAGTTCAGCGTTCGCTGCCCGGCCAGCCAGCACTTCGAGTGTCACATTGAATCGTTCAAGTGCGAGATTGATCGCCTGACGCGGCTTTTGCTTGTCGTCCAGGCGGGCTGCCAGCAGGGCATCAATCGTTTGCGAGGTCTTGAAATCATCCAGTACAGTGAGCAATGCCTCGCGCTCTGGCGGTGGGGGTTCATCTTTGAGCCGTGCAATGATGAGTTCCGGAAGTGATGAATCGTGGGTGGCGCGCAGCATCCGGACCAGAATTTCCCGCGTCGGTGGATCAACATCCACCAGCGCCTGGAGTAATCCGGACACGGGAACTTTTTCACCAAGGGCTTCAAGTGCCGAAGCCGCTGCCTGTCGGTGTGGTGAAGCCGTATCAGCCAGCAAGGTCAACATCAACGGCCCGGCCAGCGCCTCGCGTTTGGTCGTCCAATCGGCAATCAATTCCTGCTGAACCGCCATTGGATACAGTCCAAAATCCCGAATGAGCGCCTCGGTTTCGCCTGTTTCACCTAATTTGTAGCGTGTCAGGGTCAGTTCCCGGTCAAATTCAAGCGATTCACCTCGCCACGAAGTCACCTGATCTTTTGCTTCAACCAGCCTGAGATTTCCAACTGCCCGGACAAGCTGGAGTTTTCCTTCAGCCGTTTTTTCAGTCGCAATTGCCTGCAAAAGCGCACTTTTTGCCCGTTCGCCACGCAGGTTTTTGAGTGCCTGCAGGGCCACCAGTCGCAGGCTTTCATCTTCGCTGTTCATGGCCGTCAATAACACGTCAATGCGACGCGAGTCGCCAATCTGGCCAAGGGCATACACCACCCGCGCCCGTGTATCCCAGGATTCTTTGCCAAACAATTGAACCAGGTCGGGCACAGCAGCCTGGATTTTGAGCTGGCCGACGGCCTGAACCGCCCGCGCCCGGACAAACCAGTGATCATCCTTGAGTGCCTGCACCAGTGCGGTGCTTACTACCGGCGAAACGGTGCCAAATCCGAGTGAAAACGTAGCTTCGCCACGGATCATCCAGGCATCACTCTTAAGTTGCTCCAGCAATACCTTTTCGACTTCCTCACGGGTTTCAGCCGGGCCAAGACAATCCTTCAAAAACCGAATCGCGGTTAATCGCATGAGTGGATTGGCATTACCGACTTCGGCCAGCAATTCGGTACAGGATTTTTTGGAAAACTGAGCTTCGATGGTTTCGAGTTCGGTCTGGGCTTCGGTGGTTTTCGGAGCCGGCGTTGAACGTTTGTCAGTGGTGGGTTCCGCCGCATTTTTTGGGCGCGGCGCAACCGGCGGCTTTTGCGGGGCTGGTTTCTGTGCCGACACCGGGTTGATCGTCACAACCAGAAAACAGGCAAATCCAACCAGTATTCGCCGAATCGTTCGCCACGGATGGCCGGACTGAAAAAGATCAGAGGAGTGCAAAGGACGATGTGACATCACAGAAAAACAACTTCTTTCAGGAGAATAAATCGCCTGTCACCCGACGCACGATTGACTCATCCTCAAGCTCGGAAAACAACGTGCGAAATGATTTGCCCAACCCTGGGTGAATCGCATCTGGGCACAGATCACACAGCGGTTCCAGAACAAACCGCCGCAGGTGCAAACGTGGGTGCGGCAATGTCAACCAGACACCGTCGCGGTATTCGTCACATGTAACATAGTGCTGTGCCTTTCGACAAAGCAGCAAATCAATATCGAGTGTCCGGGCCC
>DAOQNB010000786.1:0-3606 GCA_035335845.1 Acidobacteriota bacterium
TTCTTCATTCTTCATTCTTCATTCTTCATTCTTCATTCTAACAAGGATGAGCCCCAGCGATTGAAATGATTATTTTGTATCTCTGGCACTATCTCACTGAATATAAACTTGTTATCTGTTTTCTTCATTCTTCATTCTTCATTCTTCATTCTAACTCGGCTTGCGTTCACAAGCGTTTGGCTTTAGTTTGGGGGTTCATTTTGCTCTTTGGATTTAACTATCAGGTGCCTGGACGCTTGAAAAAGCGAGTCAGGAGAATAGGGAAGCCGGGTGAAACTCCCGCACGGTCGCGCCACTGTGATGTCCAATCTCTGGACAGAGTCAGGAGACCTGCCTGTATGGTTTGTGCGCTGGTTCTTCGCGTCAAAGAACCGCACGTCATCAACTTGAGTTTGCCATTTTCCTTTAAAGAGAAACCTCTGTTCGACGTGTGGCTTTTTGCCCGTTGAACAGAGGTTTTTTCATTTGGGCTAAACTTGGGGCTAAGGGCTTGGGGCCAAGGGCTGAAGAAGTCGGGCTGAAGAATTGGTTTTATTTCATCCCTCATCCTTCATCCCTCATCCTTTCGATTGCCCCTAGCCCTCAGCCCTGGTCTTTCAGCCCTGAGCTTGCGAATCTTCAGCCCTCATCCCGAGGATTTTCTCAGCCCTGTTTTTGAAGGAAGCTTTCTTATGTCTCGTCCTCTGATTGAAAACGAGGATTTTTATATTGAAAAAGGCCTGTACGTGTTTACCGCCGCGTATCTGCTCAAACGTGGATATTGCTGTGGAAATGGTTGTCGGCATTGCCCTTACAGCCCCCCCTGTAATACTGTCACACCTCCAAAAAACACCAGCAGCCCTCAACCAACTCAAACCTCAGTGCGCCAAAGGTAACCTGGGAAGCGCGGTGAAACTCCGCCACTGCCCTCGCAACTGTGAACCGCAACGAATTCCGCATCCCACAAGCCACTGTCGCCCAGCGGGCGATGGGAAGGCGCGGAACAGTAGGGAACCATCAGTCCTCACTTGTGAACTGATGCTCTGGCGGCAAGTCAGGAGACCGACCTTCGGCTGTACCTTCACCCTCTTTCGATGGGAAAGAGAAAGGATTGTTCCCCCCTATGAACCAATCTGCTTCACGACTCCTGCGCAGCACCCTGCTCTGGGCTGTGCTCTGGACGCTTGTCTCATCCCCAACTTTTGCCGGTGGCTCAGTTGGAATCACTGGTCGGGTCACTGACCCCACCGGTGCCAGCGTTGCCGGCGCCACCGTCACCATCTATGCCCGCAGCAGTGGGCGACGCATTACAACGGTGACCAATTCAAATGGAGAGTTTCGCTTTGAGCGGACCGAAACCGGTGACTTTATTATTGAAATTGCCGCCGCCGGGTTTTCACAACTTTCTAAAACCATTCAGCTTGAGGAAAACCAGCAGACACCCCTTGATTTTCCGCTCTCAGTGGCCGCCACCAGCACCACCGTGGTGGTAACCGCCAATACCACACCTCAGACCGAAGTCGAAGTATCGAAAACCTTTAGTGTTGTTTCCAGTCAGGAGATCGAACGCCGAAACGAACTTTCCATCACGGAAAGCATCCGGCAAATGCCTGGAATCCGGGTTCAGCAACTCGGTGGGCCAGGAAGCCAGTCTGGCATTTTTATTCGCGGATTGCGCAGCTATGACACCGCGGTGGTCGTTGATGGCCTGCGACTTCGTGATGCAGCCAGTACTCAAGGTGATTCACTGGCTCAAATCCAGGAATTGTTTGTCGTTGATACCGACCGGGTCGAAGTGGTTCGCGGCCCCGAATCGGCGCTCTATGGCACCACGGCCATCGGCGGCGTGGTCAATGTCGTGACGGCCCACGGCGGTGGCCCCGTGCGAGGTCAGATTCAGCTCGAAGGCGGCAGCCTGGGGCTGTTTCGTGGTCGAGCCCAGGTAGCCGGAGGCGCGGCGTCAGATCGGTTTCTGTATAGTGCCGGGTTGATGCACCTCAATGTTTCTGATGGTGTGGACGGTGATACCCCAAATCGAAACTGGAGCGGACAGGGATTTGTCCAGTATGCGTTTCGCCCCAATATCACCCTCTCTGGCCGGATTTTAGGCAATACCCTGTTTGCTCAACTGACTGACGGTTCGTTTGATGCCCCAGGCGCCAGCCTTCCACCAGCCGGAAGCATTGTCAAAGCCGTGGCGTTACCACTCGATCAACAACGGCTGTTTGAAGCTGGGAAACCCTTTACACTCGGCAATGCCAACTTTATCTCGAACCTCCGCGACCCGGACTTTCGTCGGGATTCAAGTTTCCTCTCCAGTGCCGTGATCTTTCAACATCAAATCAATGAAAAAATTGGATATCGTGTGAATTATCAACGGGTTGATACCAACCGGAAATTCACTGACGGTCCAGCCGGGGTGAGATTCGAACCTGATTTTAAAGTGGTCAATCGGTTTGACGGTGTGATTGATACGCTTGGCGTTCAGGGAGACTGGCAGCTCAATCGGTTCTTTACCTTCTCTGCCGGATATGAATTTGAACGCGAACAGTACCTGGGCCGCGATTCGGATGAAAACCCCATCGTGAGTGCCCGGACCAATGTTGGAATTGATATCGAACAACGCAGCCACACGTTCTTTCTCCGCAACCAGTTCCGGGCATTTGACAACCGATTTCAGATGTCTGCTGCCTTCCGATTGCAGGCTTTTGACCTGTCAAACCCGACATTTCTTGGCGGAAGCTCACCGTACCCGATTTCAAAGTTCCCAGCGCCGGAAACAGCTTATACCGGAGACGGTTCAATTTCTTATTTTTTCCGTTCGACCAATACCAAACTCCGCTCTCACGTCGGCAGCGGCTATCGGGCACCATCGCTGTTTGAGCGATTTGGCTCGTCATACTTCGGAGGATTTTTCTCAGGCTTTGGTGATCCACTCTTGCGACCAGAGCGATCAATCGGCGTGGATGCCGGAATTGATCAAACCTTTGCGAACAATCGAGTTCGGGTGAGCGCAACCTACTTTTACACCCGGCTCCAGGAAATCGTGGATTTTGATTTCAGCGGATATATCAACCCTGGAACTGATCCATACGGACGATTTTTTGGCTACCTGAACACTGGCGGCGGTTTGTCACGCGGACTGGAACTGAGTTTGAATACCCGCCCGATTGACACGCTGACTGTCACCGCGTCTTACACTTATGCCAATGCTGACAATCGTCGGCCTACATCGGTGGCCGGATTGTTGCGCACCTTCGTGGTCCCAGAACACACATTCACATTGACCGCCAATCAACAAATTGGGCGCCGGGTCGAAGTTAATTTCGATCTGCTGGCAACCAGCAACCATCTCTTCCCTTTTTCAGGTCGGGCGTTTGAATTCAAAGGTCCGATCAAGGGCGATCTGGTGGTGAGTTACACCCACCCGATTGGTGAACAAAGCCTCAAAGTCTATGGCAAGGTTGAGAACATGTTTAATCGAACCTACTTTGAAAGCGGCTATCGAACACCAGGTACAACCGTTCTCGGCGGCCTGGCCTTTCGGTTTTAGAATGAAGAATGAAGAATTGAGAATGAAGAATGAAGAATGAAGAATGAAGAATTGAGAATGAAGAATGAAGAATG
>DAOQNB010000787.1:0-3603 GCA_035335845.1 Acidobacteriota bacterium
ACCCGGTGGCTCAGGATATGATCGTTGATTCGCTGGCCTACTGGCGAGATACCATCGGGCTCGATGGTTATCGGTTTGACCTGGCTTCGGTGCTTGGAAATACCTGTGAACACGGATGTTTTAACTACGACAAATTGAATTCGGGAACCGCGCTCAACCGGATTGCCCGCGAATTAACCCCACGTCCAGCGGGTGGTGGTGCCGGTGTTGATCTGATCGCCGAACCCTGGGCAATTGGCGGTAATTCCTATCAGGTAGGCAATTTCCCTTCGGGCTGGTCCGAATGGAACGGCATTTATCGCGATGTGATCCGCAAAGACCAGAACCAGATGGGTCTTGAATCAGTGACGCCCGGACAACTGGCCACCCGCTTTGCTGGTTCATCGGACCTGTATGCCGATGATGGTCGCAAACCGTGGAATTCAGTCAATTTCATTGTGGCTCACGACGGCTTTACCCTCAAAGATCTCTATTCATACAACAGCAAAGTCAACAATCAGGCGTGGCCGTATGGTCCATCAGATGGTGGTGAAGACAACAACCATAGCTGGGATCAGGCCGGATGGGCACACGATCAACGCAAAGCGGCCCGCAATGGACTGGCCTTGATGATGCTCAATGCTGGTGTTCCAATGATTACTGGCGGTGACGAGTTCCTCCGCACCCAGTTTGGCAACAACAACGCGTACAACCTTGATTCAAACGCCAACTGGTTAAACTACACCCTGTCAACCGATCAGCAGAATTTCAAAGCTTTTACCCAGGGAATGATGGCTTTCCGCAAAGCCCACCCAGCCCTGCGACCAGCCAACTTTTATGCCAGCAATGACACCAACGGCAATGTGATGGAACAGATGCGCTGGTTCCGCCCCGATGGTGGCGTGGCAGATGGCGCCTATATGGACAATGCCAACAACCATTGCCTGGCCTATCGGGTTGATGGCACTGAATTTGGAGACTCCGCCTCGGCCATTTATGTCGCTTACAATGGCTGGTCGGGAGATGTCAACTTCACCCTGCCGTGGCCAGGTGCTGGCAAAAACTGGTATCGCGTCACAGATACTTCGGTTTGGGCGGAAGGCGCCACCCAGGTGCGCACCCCAGGCGCCGAAGATTTCATCGGCGGCGAATATTACCAGTATTCGTTGAAAGCACGGGGCATCCTGGTATTGATTGCGAAGTAGTTCCTGACGGTTATTTGGTTCGCTTTTGAATCACAAGAGCCTGGGTTTAAGGAATTAATCTCACCTGGAGATTAAAGAAAATTCCTGAAGTCCCAGGTTCTTTTTTATGAGGGGAAAAAAGGTTCCGAGCTGAAAAGAGAACCTGGAAGGTCGTGAATTAAGTCCTGTTTTTTGGTAAATGTACCCAAAAATAAACTCGTCAGGCGTTGTCTTCCTTTTTCCGGGCAAGCCATAGCGCATCGTCAGCTTTGGATTCAACCCGGTAAATGGTGTCCTTCAAGTCCTGGATCATTTCTCGCATTACTCTTCTATCAGCGTCTGCATTCTCAGAAAGGTGCTTAAACATTGCCTTCATTAACTCCCGATCTTCTTTAGCTGATTGTCGGTCCAATTCGGCCTGGATTTTCATTTCGACAATGGATTCCTTGAGCAAATCAATATCCACACTGAACCTGGCCTGCTGGGCCAGAATAAATTCCATTGTGCGCTCCATTTCCTCGTGAGTCATTTTCTGTTCTCCATAGATTGTCTTTCTTAAAAGAATTCCTTCTGTCACAAATCCTGTGAGTCAGTACCACCCGCGTCAGTGGGTGGGCCGTCGGTTTTCCAACCCACCCGCTCACGCAGGTGGTACTGACACGCCTTTTATTTCCAACACAGATCCGGCGTAACATCTATCCGGTGGAAGCCGTTTTTAAGCTTTGCATCACAGGATTTGTGACAGGAACAAAGAATTTTTATTTTACCACATCCCGTCAGCAAACAATTCGCTGGCGGTTTTTTCTTTTTTCCTCAGAAAAAAACCTTGACAGAATTACCCTACCTTCTAGTAGGATGAAAACATTATGAGCCAATCTGATACCCGCACGCGCATTCTTGATATTGCTCAGGAACTCGTCCAACGACTTGGCGTCAATGCCATGAGTTACCAGCATATCAGCAATGCGGTAGGAATCCGCAAAGCCAGTATTCACCATCATTTCCCGACCAAAGAAGATCTCATTACGGCATTGCTCAACCGCTATAACGCGAGTTTTCTGGGTCTGGTGGATGACATTGTGACAGCCCCAATTGATGGAAAAGCCAAACTGCTCAAGTACGTTGGTCTGTTTGAAGCGACATTGTCTGACAGCGCGGGCGAAAAAGCCTGCCTCTGCGGAATGATTGGGGCGGAACTGGCGACGCTTGGCTGCCCATCAGTCGAACTGGTGAGGTGGTTTTATCAGGAAAATGAACGCCGACTCACACAAATCTTGGTTCAAGGTCGCGAAGAAAGCAGATTCCGATTTAAGGGCGATGCCGGACAGGTGGCCAAAATGACGTTTGCCTTGCTGGAAGGTGGCGTTTTGATTGCCCGTTCGCGGGACTGTAACGCTTATTTTGCGGATGTCCGGGATGGTTTGCTGAAACTCTTACTCGACGAAATTTAATTTTTTTTGGAACAAACCTACCTTGTAGAAGGTAGGTATTTTTCACTTTTGATTCCCTACCTTCTGATAGGTAGTTTTTACTCAAAGGAGCAATCTATGACGACAATTGGAATTCTTGGAACTGGACGGATGGGCGTCAGACTGGCCCTTCTTTTTGCGCAAACTGGAAATCAGGTTTTACTGGCTTCCCGTGATGTGGCGCGGGCTCAACGAATTACCAACAGCCTTGACCACCCAAATCTGCGCCCGGCAACCTATTCGGAAGCACTGACGGCTCCGGTGATTGTGCCGTCTATCTTTGTTCGCGACGGATTACTGGACGAACTGGTAACCTGGAAAACACAGCTTGCCGGAAAGCTTCTGATTGATATCACCAACCCGTTTAATGATGACTATTCAGATTTTATTCTTCCCTGGGACACCAGCAGCGCCGAACAAATCCAGCACCGCCTCCCAGAAACCAAAGTGGTTGGTGCATTTAAAAATGTCTGGTGGGAAGTTTTTGACCAGCCGCAGTTTGGAACCGAAATCAGTGATGTCTATGTTGTCAGTGACCACCCCGAAGCCAAACAGGTGTTTTTCAAACTGGTCGAAGGCTCTTCGTTTCGGTATGTTGATGCGGGGCGGCTCGCCAATGCCCGAACTGTCGAACGCATGACGCTGTTAAGCGGCGAAATGGGCCAGCGATTGGGAATCAAACCACGCCTCAATTACAAACTCCTTGGAACACCGTGGGAAGTTGGTCGCGGGAATCCCGAGCTTGATGCCCTGATTGCACGCTGAGGAAAACAGAGTTGAGGGTTGAGGGTTGAGGGTTGAGGGTTCAAAGGACCAAAGGGACATAAAGGACATAAAGGACATAACTTCGAAAACCCGGAAGTGCGGAGCCCGGAAGTGCGGAAGTGCGGAGCCCGGATTTTCCCACCACGGCTATTGCACGATGCCTGTTCCGGGCTAAAATCCTTTTCTTCCCTGAGCCCTGAACCCTG
>DAOQNB010000788.1:0-3603 GCA_035335845.1 Acidobacteriota bacterium
TGGTGCTTGGTGCTTGGTTTCGAAAACCCGGAACCCGGAACCCGGAACCCGGAACTCGGAACCCGGAACCCGGAACCCGGAACCCGGAACCCGGAACCCTACTCCCCCGGTTTTACCTGATTCAAAAGCCGCAAAATCGGCCCATCCTGATACCAGTCAATCACATTCAGACACCCAAAATCCTGGCCGATGCGCAGCATATGCCGGGGAGGGATTTCAAGCACATGCGCAATCACCAGCCGGGTGACTCCACCATGCGCAACTACCGCCACCGAACCAGTTTGGTGGGTGGCGATGATTACTTTGAGGGTGCTCAGAACGCGGTCTTTGAAGGCCAGAAAGTGTTCGCCTTGCGGATACTGAAAAGACTCGGGTTCCTGAAACAGATGTTTGACGTGTTTCGGGTACTTTTCATAAATATCTGCAATTGGCTGGTTTTCCCATTCACCCATATGTACTTCGCGCAATTGGGGCAGGTGAATAACCGCCAGATGATGATGTTGGGCAATCAGGTTTGACGCAAACGAAGCCCGTTTCAAGTCACTTGAATAGACGGCATCCAGTTTGACCCCGGAAAGTTGCTGGCACATCCAGTGGGATTGTTCTTCACCGGTGGTTGATAAGTTGATATCGCGTGAGCCGTAGGCAAATTGGCGATGTGTTGCATCAATTTCACCGTGGCGCATCAGGTACATTCGAAGATGGTGTGTTTCTTTCGTCATAGAGAAAACATATTTCGCAGTGCGACTGCCGTCACATAGAGCGAAACCTCAGTCAGTTGATTTGTGGCACCCAGGCAATCTCCGGTCAGGCCACCAATCCGTTCACGATAGTACAAACCGCTCAAGATCACCACTGCCAGAGGAATCATCAGAGCGGTCACCGCGATTTTCACTGGTAAAATCAAAGCCACCGTTCCCACCAGCGTCAACGTGCCAAAGACCAGTGTCTGCCCATTGATCTGTTTGGCAACGAGTTTCCCCTGTCCTTCAGGTCGGGCGTAGGGAAGCCATCGTGCCAGTGGAAGAACGGTCCACCGGCTCGCCACATGAGCCACAATCAACCATCGCCAGACCTGGTCAAATGACAGATTCGAAAGCAGATTGTATTTCGCCAGAATAAGAAAAATGAGTGCCAGCGAACCAAACGAACCGATCCGGCTGTCACGCATAATGGTCAAAACCTGATCTTTTCCCCAGCCGCCGCCAAATCCGTCAAAGGAATCCGCCAGTCCGTCTTCGTGAAAGCCATTGGTCAATAAAGTCATCCACACCAGCGCTGCCAGAACGCAGGTCGAGTGGGGAAAAAATGGATGTGCCAGCATGGCAATTCCCGCCGCACTCCCGCCCACAATCAAGCCAACCATTGGAAAAAAAGCAGTTGCCCGGCCAATTTCTTCTTCTGTCGTGGCGTGAGAAATCGGCACCGGCAACCGTGTCAAAAATTGAATTGCAATGAAAAAGAGTTTGAGCATTTCGCCAAATGAAGAATGAAGAATGAAGAATGAAGAATGAAGCCGATTGTTTGTCAAATCAGTTTATTGCTAAATATACTGTGTTCTTATTAAATGGTTTACAAGGATTTTCCCCAGGAAGCTTTACTGCTTGCTCATGCGAGTCTGTCATTCCAAAATCATATAACTGGCTTTATTTCTTCATTCTTCATTCTTCATTCTTGATTGCTGACTCCGGCTTCGGAAAATGTTGCCATTTCTGAAAGGATTCGGGCAGCCGATTCAAGGATTGGCATTGCGAGCGCTGCGCCAGTTCCTTCACCAAGTCGAAGTTGAAGATCAAGGATCGGTGGCAACCCAATGAAATCCAGCAAGGCGGCATGTCCTGGTTCAACTGAGCGATGCGCCAGAAACAGGTATTCACAAACGGCAGGCTGGATGGCAACGGCCAGGGCGGCCCCGGCGGTTGAGATAAACCCGTCAGCGACAACCGGGATTCGATTTGCCGCCGCACCGAGCACAATTCCCACCAGGACTCCGATTTCAGCACCGCCAACTTTGGCCAGAATATCAACCGGGTTTTCAGCCTGGGGCTGGTTGATTGCAATTGCCTTTCGAACGATGCCAATTTTTCGGTAGAGGACCTCTCCTTCAACGCCAGTACCGCCACCGGTCACCAGCGCCGGGTCTATCCCGGTCAGCACAGCGGTAATTGCGCTGGCGGCGGTGGTATTGCCGATTCCCATTTCTCCGATACCAAGCAAGGAAACCTGTTCCGCGGCTGCCTGGTTGGCCAGATCTATTCCGAGTGCCAGGCACGCCGTGACTTCATTTTGGGTGAGAGCTGGCCCCTGGGCAAAATTGGCGGTGCCCCGGACGATTTTTCGATGAATCACTGGCAGGTCGGCTGGAAAATCAAAATCCACCCCGGCATCCACCACCTGAATTTCAATTCCCGTTTGTCGGGCCAGGACATTGATCGCCGCGCCACCCCGGACAAAATTCATCACCATTTGATAGGTTACGTCACGGGGATAGGCGCTGACGCCTTCGGTTGTGACCCCATGGTCAGCGGCGCAAACGATAATCCGTTTTTTTCCAATGGACGGTGTGACTGTGCCCTGAATGGCCGCCAGTTTGACGCCGAGCTGCTCAAGGTGGCCCAAACTACCTGGAGGCTTCGTCAGTTGAAGATGTCGGGCCTGGGCGGCTTCCTTGATTGTGGGTGACAGCGGATAAATTTGTGCCGAAATTTTCTGAAGCAGGTTCACGTTGGATTCTCACAGTGGAAGGCAAGGCGCAACTGGCCAGACAACCAGACTGCCACTTTCCGGATCCTTGCGAATTCGGGCCTCGATTGAAAAGTACCGGGCCAGATTTGGCTCGGTCAGAACTTCCTCGGGTGACCCATCGGCCACGATCATGCCATCAAAAAGCAACAACAGTCGGTTGCAAAATCGGGCTGCCAGTGACAGGTCATGGATTGCGGCGATTGCCGAACGATGATTGGCCACACATTTTTTGACCAGTTCAAGCACTTCAAACTGATGGACCAGATCCAGATTCGACGTTGGTTCATCCAGCAAAATGATGCTGGTTTCCTGGGCCAGGGCTCGGGCGAGATGAACCCGCTGGCGTTCACCACCTGACAGATGCGTGACTGGGCGTTCCGCAAAATCGAGCGTTTCGGTTACGGTCATCGCATGATGGATGGCGGCCCGATCTGCCGGACCTTCCGGACGAAAGCGGCCAAGGTAGGGGGTCCTCCCCATCGCAACAATGTCGCGAACGCTAAAAGCAAACTCAATTTTGGTATCCTGCGGCACCAGGGTGGCCTGCAAGGCAATATTTTTCCGAGACAGATTGGCAAGCGGAGTTCCGCCGAGTGTGACACATTGTTCCGCACCGGGAAGCAGGCCCAACAGCAGTTTGAGCAAGGTTGTCTTGCCGCTGCCGTTGGGACCGATCAACCCAATAAATTCCCCTTCACGGACGGTAAATGAAATATTCTTCAATATTTCACGCTGTCCGTAGCGGAAACTCAGGTTCGTCACCCGGATAAGTTCGGTGGTGGACATAAGGAAAACTGAATGAAGAGTGAAGAATGAAGAATTGAGAATGAAGAATGAAGAATGAAGAATTGAGAATGA
>DAOQNB010000789.1:0-3602 GCA_035335845.1 Acidobacteriota bacterium
TGAGTATGTGTGGGGCTTAAAAAAGGAAGTTGACAATTTTACTGGTTCTCAAGCACCGTCAATATCCACCTTTCAAAAAATAGCTACCAAACTATCTAAACCTGAGCCTTTGCCTGTTACAGAACTGGGTGAATCGGCAAGAAATTCCTGCCGGGCAGATCTGGGAAAACTCTATCCGGCATTAAGGCAGCTCACAACCGGACTCCTGGCCTTACATAGAACGTATAAATTACATGGGGATATAAAACCTTCCAATGTGCTGGTGACTGAATCTGGCCGAGTCGTTATTTTGGATTTCGGCCTGGCGCGTGAATTTACCCCTGAGACCAGAAGCGGTGCCAGTGATGGCATTTTTGGAACACCGGCCTATATCTCACCAGAACAGGCTATTGGGAAGGCGGCAACAACGGCATCTGATTGGTATAGCGTGGGAGTGATGCTGTATGAAGCTTTGACCGGGAAATTGCCTTTTGATGGTTCCGATTTAGGAATATTACTCAAAAAGCAGAGATATGAACCGCCAGATCCGGGTCAATGGGGTTCAGGCATTCCAGACGCCCTGGGAAGTCTGTGCCTGGCTTTACTGAACAAAGATCCCGCTGTACGCCCTCAGGGTGAACACATATTGGAGACAATTCAGAACCTGGAAGCAACCCCGGTCTCTTCTCTTCCCCATCAGGCAGAACAGAGAGAGCCGTATAAAATGCCCTTTGTTGGTCGAGACAAGGAACTGGCTCTGCTACATCAGGCGTGGCAACTCACCCAACAGGGGTACCCCACAACCGTATTTATTAAAGGTCATTCAGGAATCGGAAAAAGTTCACTGGTGCGCCACTTTCTTGAACAGTTGCCGGAGAATGAGAAGCCTGATCTGGTGTTCCGGGGACGGTGCTATGAACAGGAATCCGTGCCTTACAAGGTGTTTGACAGCCTTGTGGATCAGTTAAGCCAATATTTGGCAGGGCTACCAAATCCAGTAGTGAAAGCCTTGTTACCTGAAGAGATTGGAAACCTGGGGACATTGTTTCCGGTGATAACTCAAAGCGAAATCATCAGGGAAAGTAGTGAAAACAGCCGCACCATTTCCGACCCTTTGGAATTGCGCCGACTGGCATTTAAGGCATTTCGGCAACTCCTGGCAAATTTGGCAGTCGTGCAAGAAGGGTTACTTCTTTTTATAGATGATTTGCAGTGGGGAGACCTCGATAGTGTGGGATTGTTAAAAGAGATATTACAGCCGCCGAATGCCCCCGGAATGTTGTTTATCGGTTCCTTTCGGAATGAGGAAAATGAAGCCAGTCAGTTTCTTCAAGGCTTTTTTTCGACTCAATCCAGCCTGGACAAGCAGTTTCCATTCTGGGAAATTGATTTACAACGATTGTCCAGGGTTGAAGCTGAGCAACTGACGACACTCTTACTCGGAAAGGACGGCAGTGACCAACAGGTTGAAAAAATTGCCCAGGAATCGGACGGGAGTCCATTTTTTATTGGTGTATTCGCCAAACATCTGGTGGAGAAAAACCTGCTTCATCAAACAGCCGATGAAAATGAAAAAATGACCCTTGAGCGGGTGATTGGTTCGCAGGTAGAAAGCTTATCTGTCCCTGAGCGCAAGGTATTGGAAGTCATTGCCGTCGCCGGCCAGCCGGTTACCTATCGGGTGGCTCAAGAAGCCAGTCATCTGGAAAGCTTTGAAAATCTTTTCTCGATCTTGCGGAACAGTCATTTACTCCGCTCAACCGGTCAAAGCGGCCTTCAGGAGATTGACACCTATCACGATAAAATTCGCGAGGTTGTCATCCGACATTTAGAACCAGAATTAGTCAAAGGCCATCATCACAGTTTGGGTCAGGCGCTGGAAGGAGCCACAGAGATTGATTTAGAGCGTCTGGCAAAACATTTTCGGCTCGCTGAAGAAATGGAGAAAGCCTTTGATTACACACTTCGAGCAGCCAGACAGGCCGAAAAATCCCTGGCATTTGAGCGGGCGGTCGAGCTCTATAGACAGATTTCAAGTTTAAAAGTAGCCATTGAACCGGCCCAGGTACGAGAGATTCAAATTGGGATGGCAAACGCTCTGGCAAATGCCGGGAGAGGTGCTGAAGCAGCCAGGGGATATTTATCAGCCGTAGCTTATTGTAATGGAGTCGAACAATTGCAGTTACAGCGGAAGGCGGCTGAACAATTTCTCAATTCCGGGCAGATTGGGCAAGGTATGGAGGTGCTTCATCAGGTATTGGAAAAAGTAGGAGTTCGGCTCTTGACCGGGAATGTGGAAATCCTGTTATCCATCGCGATTGGCCGGGCAAAACTCTGGTTGAGAGGGATGAATTACCAGGAAAGACATCCACCAGAAATCGGAGATCAGGAATTATTGCGGATCACCGCGCTCTTTACGACCATTGATTCACTGGTCGGAGTCAATCCACTCCAGGCGTATGAGTTGCAAACCAAACATCTTTTATTGGCATTACAGGCGGGTGAGCCCTACCGACTGACCAAAGCCTTGATGTACGAAAGCATCTTTTCCGGTTTTAGCGGCACGCGCAAAAATCAATCGTCATTACAATTTATTAAAATGGCTGAAGATTTGGCCCACCGGACGGCAAATTCGGAATTATGTGCCATGGTTCATTTTGGCCGGTGTGTAACTTCATTTGCTCGGGGCAATTGGAACGCCGCCTGGCATTCCTTTCGTGTTGGAGAAGAAATCACCCAAAAAGAATGTACCGGAGAAGACAATGGATCCGCCATTCGGGGGATCGAAAATGTCGTAACGTGGGGACTGAGATCCCTTTTTTATCAGGGGGATGTGAACCAATTACGGGAAAAACTGCCGAAATATCTGGTCATTGGAAAAGCCCGGGACAATTTATTGATGCTGACAAATTTAGGGACCTATGTTGTCTACCTGAATCATTTGGTGGAAGACAGGCCGGAAGTCGCCCTGGATGAATTAGAGCGAACCAGTAATTTGTGGAGCCAACACAGCTTTCACAGTCATGACTACTGGAAGTTAATCGGAAAGTCCGAGATTGGGCTTTATGACTCAAATCCAGGCCCGGCCTGGGCGGAAATGAATACCAGGTGGCCTAAAATACTGGGTTGGGGAATCAGATCGATTCAAATGGTGTTTATCGAGACCTTACACGCTCAGGCACGCCTGGCCTTGTCAATGGCGCAACATCAAAGGAATGCCAATGCCTTTCTCAAGATCGCCGAAAACCATGCCAGAAAAATAAAGCGGGAAAAGATCGCCTATGGTGATGGCTGGGCAGAATTAATCTTCGCCGGGATTGAGGCTACCCGAGGGAGAACCGCCGCTGCGATCAGCCATTTACATTCCGCAGAGATCAAATTGGCTGGGGCCGATATGAGACTCTATGCCACCGCCGCAAGTCGCAGGCGTGGAGAGTTACTTGCCAACGATGAAGGAAAAGAACTTATCAACCGGTCTGAAGCGTGGATGATCGGGCAGCAGATCAAAAACCCCGCTCGAATGGCCGATATGCTGGCTCCAGGTAAGTGGAACGCCTCTGACGCTAAGTACAAGTCCCCATAAATAAGGGATGGAAATTCGGCTCCTCCGCATTGGCTTTCGC
>DAOQNB010000790.1:0-1679 GCA_035335845.1 Acidobacteriota bacterium
CGATGCGAATTACCGAGATTTTTTTCAGTATTCAAGGTGAATCCAGTTTTGCCGGATTGCCCTGTGTTTTTGTCCGGACGACTGGTTGCGACCTGCGTTGTACCTGGTGTGACTCGGAATACACTTTTACCGGGGGCACTCAGATGACGCTCGATGAAATCATGGACCGGGTTCACTCGTACCCGACCCGATTGGTGGAATTAACTGGCGGGGAACCCTTGCTGCAAAAGGAAATCTACCCATTATCCACCCGACTGCTTGATGAAGGATATCAGGTATTGATTGAGACTGGCGGTCATCGGGATATTTCAAAACTTGACCCCCAAATCATCAAGATTATGGACATCAAGTGTCCCGAAAGCGGCGAAGTGGAAAAAAATCTCTGGTCGAATCTGGAGTATTTGACCTCCCAGGATGAGGTCAAATTTGTGCTCGCCAGCCTCAATGATTATTTCTGGGCGCGTGACTGTATCCGACACCATCGCCTTGAATCACGAGTCAACCTGTTGATTTCAACGGTGTTTGGAATTGACCGGCGGCCAATTGTCGAACAGATGCTGGCCGATGGGCTCCGGGCACGATTCCAGGTACAGTTGCATAAACTGGTTTGGCCGGCTGATATGCACGGAGTGTAAAGTGCCATGGGACCGCTACTGCTTTTATTCCTGTTGATCATTGGTGGAGTGATGTGGTACGCCATTCAACAGGCTCAGTTGCGGGGTGATATTGAACGAATGGCGGAACTTGAACGCCAGATTATCCGCATGGCCCTGATGCGCAATGGTCGAATTACGGCCCTGGATGTTCATACTCGCCCACCTGAAAGTGTCGAAGTGATCGAAGGATGCCTGCGGCGGCTACAGCGGGACGGATACTGTGACAGTGAATTGACCCTGGAGGGGCATCACATTTATATTTTCCGGTCGTTTGATGACACGCCGGTTCGGACAAAGGCAATTGAGAAAGAAATTCTGCGGCTGGCCAAGATTTTTAATGGTGTGGTTCGGCCCGGAACGGTCGCCTTACGAACCGAATTGACCTATAACGAAGCTCGACTCTGGCTGGAAGAGATGGTTCAGCAACGCATTTGCCAGCCACATCCGGAACTCCCTGACGGATATCTTTTCCCCGAGTTTGTACTTCCTCAACCGCAAGATTCTTTGTCGGCGCACCCTGTTCCCCTGGTGACAGGTTCCATCCCCTCGGCTGCTACGCCTGAAGAGAATGCCGTCGAATCTCCCTATGCCGAATTTCCTTCAGGGTATCAGGAAACAGTAGATTTTATTTATGACAAAGCAGAAGAAAGTCGGATTCATCAGCCTCGGCTGCCCCAAAAATCTGGTGGACAGTGAAGTAATGATGGGTCTTCTGGCTCAACAGGGCCATATCTTAACGCAGGAAGCTGATGAAGCCGATGTG
This sequence comes from Acidobacteriota bacterium, assembly GCA_035335845.1. Taxonomy (GTDB): domain Bacteria; phylum Acidobacteriota; class Blastocatellia; order Chloracidobacteriales; family Chloracidobacteriaceae; genus JACQXX01. Next base: position 1,420 of record DAOQNB010000790.1, read on the forward strand.
CTGGTGGTCAACACGTGCGGGTTTATCGAAGCCGCCAAACAGGAATCAATCAATACCATTCTTGAAATGGCGACGCTCAAAGAACAGGCTCAAGGCCGCAAGTTGATTGTGACCGGGTGTCTGGTCGAACGCTATCGCAACGACCTGCTCCAGGAAATTCCGGAAATTGATGGATTTCTTGGAACCAATGAACTTGAAGGAATTACTTCGCTGGTTCACGGGCTCAATGATCAGGTGGTGCGCAACCCGGTTCAATTGCA
>DAOQNB010000790.1:1779-3601 GCA_035335845.1 Acidobacteriota bacterium
TTGGCCAATCTGCTCAAAGAGTTAGCCAAGATTGAAGGCTTGCAGTGGATTCGGTTTCTCTATAGTTACCCAACTCGATTGAGCAATGCCGTGCTGGATGTCATGGCCGCAGAACCCAGACTCTGCAAGTACGTTGATATTCCGCTCCAGCATGCCAGCACGCGAATGCTTCACGCGATGCGGCGGCCTGGGTCGCGTGAATTTCTTGAAAAGATGGTGCGTCGGATTCGGGCTCACGTTCCAGATATTGCCCTGCGAACCACGTTTATTGTGGGCTATCCGGGTGAAACCGAAGCCGATTTTGAAGAACTGGTTTCCTTTTGCAAGGAACAGGAATTTGATCGGGTGGGTGTGTTTACTTACTCGGACGAAGACTCCACGCCGGCCTTCCATCTGGCTGACAAAGTTCCAGCCCGCACTGCCGAATCCCGTCGCAAAAAATTGATGAAAGTTCAGGAGCAGATTTCCAAACGCCGCAACAAACGCTTTTTAGGAAAAACGGTTGATGTCGTGTTTGAAGGGTTATCTGAGGAAAGCGATTTAATCTGGCAGGGACGAATGGCCACCCAGGCACCGGAAATTGATGGCCATGTGCTCATTACTGATACGCCTGAAGGGTTTAAACCCGAAATTGGCCAGCTTGTCCGGGTTGAGATTATGGAAACCCACGCCCACGATCTGGTTGGTCATATTGTTGCTGCCGGTTGAAAGGTGCTTCCACCCCCACGTTTATGAAACAACAATCCAATGTGTCTTTGCGGAGAATTGCTTTCCAGTTTGGTGCAATTCTCCTTTTTCTTTTGGTTGTCACGCCCAATCTTGAAGCTCAACAAAAACGGCCTTCAAAACCGCGCTCGCGCAAGTCCACCAAAGCCCCCAAACCTCAACCTGCGCTGGTTTTTACCGGAGAACCGGTTCAGGAACGCAATGTTCGGGCTCATCTTGAGTTTTTGGCAAGCGATGCGCTTCAGGGAAGAGCCAGCGCCACGCAGTTTGAACGCATCGCCGGCCAGTACATTGCCGCTCAGTTTCGCCAGTTTGGGATTGAACCCGCCGGGGAAAAAGATAAGTCCGGGAATGTGACCTATTTTCAAACGGCAACGCTGACCAAACGCACCTTTGCTGAACCGCCACAGTTGTCATTTCCTGGGGCTTCAACTCCAGTGACCTGGACCCATGGCAAGGAAGTTGTAATGTATCAGGTGGCGGACGCCGAACTCAGCGGTCCGTTTCAAAAATTAGCGCCTGATGCGACTGCCAAAGCCGGCGCCTTTGTCTTTCTGGATAGTAATGAGGGTGCCAGCTCCCAGGATCAATACACACAGGTTTCAACCGCACTGTCTCAAGGGGCAAAAGCCGTGTTGCTTGTGATTGGTGAACGCGAACAGGCCATGTGGGAACGCTTTTCGAAACAATCGCCGGAACTCCCTCCGGGCAATGCCCAGGCGCCAACGATCATTTTCGTTGAAAAATCAGCGGCTGAAACATTGCGCCAGGTTGCTGAAGGAACCCTGCTTTCAATCAAAGGAAAAGTGCAGGCTGGTGAAGTCAAACAAACCTGGAATGTTGTTGGGTGCCTGCCTGGAAGTGACCCAACGCAGCAGGCCGAAGTCATTCTCCTGTCAGCCCATATGGATCACATCGGGGGGAAGTACTCTCCGGATAAAGACACGATTTACAATGGGGCCGATGACGATGCATCAGGTGTGGCGGCAGTTTTAGAACTCGCCCGAGCTTTAGGAAACAGTCCCCGTCCAAAGCGAAGCGTCTATTTTGTCTGTTTTGGCAGCGAAGAAATTGGCGGACCTGGCGCCCGATATTT
>DAOQNB010000791.1:0-3594 GCA_035335845.1 Acidobacteriota bacterium
TAAGAGTTGTGTTTCAGCTTTCCAATCCGCCGGCGCATCCCATTTGTTCAAGTCAGTGAACAGATCAGCAAATTCAATGATGGCTTCAAGTTTAGCTGGGAGTTTGGAGTCCACATCAGTTCGGAGTTCGACATCGGTTTCAAAGGTTCGGTACCGATCTGCTTCAATCCGAATGCGATGCGGTTCATCTGGTGAGAGCTTGTCAATCGTCAGAGTGCCTTCACCTGAAGCTTCACCACAAAAGATGTCATCGGCATAGACGCTGGCTTTGGGAAGTGTTTCGATAATCAGAACCGCTTTGAGTGGTTCAACCTGCTCAACTTTCTGGATGCGGGCGTCTACTTTGTAGAGTTTCGCGGGAACAATGGTGCGCGTACCCTGCACGATTTTGACTTGACGTTCACCCGTTGGCGAAATTTTGAGCCGGAGTTCTTTGCCTTGAAGTTCAATATTGGCTGGATCAAGTGGTTTTCCATCAACTTCAACCGTGTATTTGGCATTTGGTTTCAAACTGACGTTGGACAAGGTCAGAAAGCCAAAATTTGGAATCAACTCAACTGGAATAATCTCCGAACGACCTGGAGCAATCACGACATCTTTCAAGAATGGTTCATAGTCTGCCGCACGCACTTCAAGTTTGTATGTCCCTTTATTCAATGATTTAAGGGAAAACTTCCCGTCTTTGCTGACTGACCCGCGTGACTTTGTATTCAGCAAAATCTCGGCTGTTGGGGTGTTGCAAATGAGGGAAAGTGAGCCAGTTGTCGGTGGTTTGTAAGCTGGTGATACAACTTTTTTAGAACTTAATTCAACAGCAACTTTTTGGGCAAGAATTCGAGGTGAAAAAATGAGGATGGAAGTAAGCCCAATAAATAAAACACTTATAAGGTGTATCGGAGCTTTGCCAAATATAAAGTTATGCTTCATAGATTTTGAGAAAATTACTATCAAAGTCAGGTTTCGAATCATTCCTAAAGTTTTACTGTTGTGCGGCAAGTCGAAATCCAACAAAGCGAAATTTCATATCTGGTTTATCCCATTGACGACTTGTTGTTCTTGAAAATCCTTGTTGAATACTGAATGCTCCACCTCGAAAAACCTTGCAAGGAAGGTCAGTTGGTTTAGGTTTATAGGAGCCACCTGGGTAAACTGAAAATGTTGAGGAAGTCCATTCAGCCACATTTCCACCCATTGCAAAGACCCCAAATGGGCTAATGTCATCTTTGACTTTTGATGAATTTGAGTTGACCTCTAAGGCACTTGTTTTTTCTATATCTTTATTACTATTCGTTCGATCTGCATTCCATTTGTTCCCCCAAGGATAAAATCGATCATCGGTCCCTCGTGCCGCAAATTCCCATTCTTCTTCGGTTGGTAAACGGAAGGGAACACCATCCTTTTTGGCGCACCACTCGCAATAAGCTACTGCATCATTCCAGGAAACATTGACGACTGGATATTTTTCCTCTCCAGGGCCAAATTTCCCGTCCTTCCAACCGTCTGGAGCCTTGTATCCAGTCGCCTTGATGAATTCATAGTACTCTGCGTTGGAAACTTCATATTTGCAGAGATAAAATGGTTTGACTGTCACTTCGTGGGCTGGGACTTCATCTGGGGCAATTGGGTTGTTATTTGGGTCCGAATCAGCCTGGTTAGAACCCATCTTGAACGTCCCGCCTGGAATCAGCACAAAATCCTTCAACGGGCTGTTTTCGGCTGCTTTTTTGGCTTCTTCTTCTTTGCGGAGGCGGTCAGCCTCGGCCTGGAGGCGCTTTTCTTCCTGGACTTTCTGGTTCCAGATCGCTCCGCCGACGCCGCCACCACCAATGACCAGGAAGGCGATCACGGCATAGACCAGCCACGGTTTTTTCTGGGCATCCGCCGGGCCTTCGGAACCAAAGGCTTTGGTGGGCCCGCCCATTTTGCTCAAGGGAAGCGTGCCGCCGGCTGTCTTATTGCCTTTACTCTCTGACGTTTCCAGCTTGGAGTAATCCACCGGCGCTGAGCCTGCCAGCAACTCCATATGCACTGTGGATTGCAGATTGGCCGCCTTTACCAGTGCATGGGAAAAGTCTTTGACCGAGGGATAGCGGTCCTTCGGCGCTTTGGCCATGGCTTTGTAGATCACATCCGAAACAGCTTCGGGAATATGCGGCGCCACTTCAGAAAGCTTCGGAATCGGAGAATTGATCTGTTTGAGCGCGACGCTGAATGGATTATCGGCGTCATAGGGCACCTGGCCTGATAGCATTTCAAACACCACAACGGCCAGCGAATACAAATCTGACCGGCCATCCACGCCCTGGCCCTGGCACTGTTCGGGCGACATATAGCGCGGCGTACCGATCATCATGCCTTCGCGGGTCAGGTCGCTCCCGGCGTGCGTGGCGGTGGCGTGGACTTTGGCAATCCCGAAGTCCAGCACCTTGATCGTCTCCATGTCCTCCTGGATTTGATAGAAGATATTGTCTGGCTTCAAATCGCGGTGAGTGATGCCTTTGCGGTGCATGTACTCCAGCACGTAGCACACCTTCTCGGCAAAATGGACCGTTTCCGGAAGCGGAATCCGCCCACGTCGGAAGATTCGTTCCCGGAGCGATTCACCTTCCAGGAATTCCATCACGATGTAGCAAATCCCATCTTCAACGCCGGTATCAATCACCTGGACGGCGTTGGGGTGCGAGACTTTGGCCGTGGCCTGGGCTTCGCGCTGAAACCGGGCAATGGCTTCGGCGTCTTCATTCATATTGCCGATCAGGAACTTGATGGCTACCATCTTGTCCAGACCTTCGTGATGAGCCTGATAGACTTTGCCCATCCCGCCCGCGCCGAGCAGTTTGATAATTCGGTATCGTTTCTGGAAATAATCGCCAATTGACAGACCGTCTTTGGATTGAACCGCTCTGGTTGCTGATCCCACCGGTGTGGTCGGAGTACTGCCGCCAGCTATCGTGGCATTGATGGTCTCAGCATTGCTGATGACGCCAGATCCACCCATCAGTGTCGAATCAAACCGCTCACCGGTCAGGCTTGATCCAGTGGCAATGGTCTCGTCCATCGAACCGGGCCCGGCCTGGGTTGATCCAGTCGCAATCGTGACATCAACCGGCATTGGGTTGGGTTTATTGACCGCACCAGTGGTAATGGTTGCCATCACAGTTGGGGCGTTGTGGTCGGATTGATGAAGGGCCACTGTCTGGTCAATGTTGGGCCGGGTTGGTTTACTGGATGAAACATATTGGGTGACATCGGCATTCCCAGCCGCTGCTGTCGGGTTCAGCGGGGCCGACCCCATCTGGACAGTTTCATCAGCCCCCACGGGTGGCTTTTTCGGATCTGACGGTTGTGACATAAGACGTTTCTCCAAACACTGACCGACACTTCACGCTTTGAACAGCACAAAGATCGGCGGATTGGTGGTGGCAGTAAAGTAAGGAAGTTAATCGAACAACGATTTCGGGAAGCTCAATGAATGAAGCTCAAAAGTATAGTGCCGGCACCCTGAAAAACCAAGCTCAAAACCTGTCGGCACTTAGGTGAGTCAACAGACTCGGCCCTGAAGGGCCGAGCTTGAGTCGTGTACCCACGACACCA
>DAOQNB010000792.1:0-3590 GCA_035335845.1 Acidobacteriota bacterium
CTGGGCTTTGACCGAATCATCGTGAATAGCCAGTCGTTTTTGTTCAATTTCAGTCCGAGTTTTCAGTTGATCAGCCGTAACCTGCGATAGTTTTCGATTGAGATCCGAAATCAACCCGTCTTTGGCCAGTTGTTCGTCTGAATCTGACCGCATTTTGGCTTGAACAAAGTCAGCTTTCACCGACGAGGCTGCCGCCTGCTGGTCAAGGAGTGTGCTTTCCAACCGGACTTTGAGGCTGGCATATTCGGCTTCAGCAGCTTTGAGCTGGAGTTCTGCATCAAGCACGCTTTGTTCAAGCTCTGGATTGCTTAATTCCATCAAAATCGTGTCAGCTTTGACTTCAGCTCCGGGCTTGACCAGGATATTTTCAACTTTTCCCTGGCTACCAGCCGGAATCCACCGGATTTCTTCGGGCACCAACGTCCCAAGTCCGCGAACCTGACGCAGCATGGGTCCTCGTTTGACCGTGTCAATCCAGACGGTTGCCCGCTCAACTGTCGGGGCGGCTGGTTTTAATCTCGATACCCATAAACTCACCCCAACCACAGCGGTGAGAACCACCACGGCAAGTGCAATATGGCGGAGCTGGCGATTTCGTGCGACGGATTTGCTTCGTTGGATGTCCATAGTTTCTTATGCTTTGGGGCGGTACGGTGGCTCCCAACACATATCTTCAGATTGCTGTTGAATTGATTCAACATGTCAAAAGGCGAATGCTATGCCACAGGTTTTCTTTTTGATCCGGTTTATCAGGCTTACTTGCGGATATCACGCTAAACTGACACTGTGATCGGCTATAATCTACCAGCTAACTCTGTTTCATTAAAGGGTTTATCCCCGAAGAACCATTTTCCTTGTTTATCTGGATTTCTGATTGAAAAGCTTGATTTCAACCTGATGTTCATCAAACTCAAGGCGATTTTCACACCAATCAAGATGGGTGAGAGCCATCCACTTCGAGGTTGGTGCCCGCTTGTGGGATTTTGGCTTATCATTAGCGAACAAGCGTTCAAACTGAATATAGTCAGTAGTCAGTAGTCAGTAGTCAGTAGTCAGTTAAGTTTATTTTATAGAGCTGTTTACCTGGCGGAGAAGACACACGAATAAGTTGACCGTTGCAAGAGCTTGCCAAATTGAGGATGTTCAAAATGAAAAAAATACTCATTGCACTGGTGCTTGCTGCTTCGCTCAGTTGTGCTCAGCACCTCATCAGTTCCGACTATGAAAGTGTTTCGATTACAGCAAATCCCGTCCAAGGCTCCAAAAAAACAGTGATCATTAAAGACCCAAAACTGGTTGAGAACATCGTTTGGCAAATCAACTGTGGTCGAAAAAGACCAGTTAAATTTGGGCCAACTTATCGAATAACATTCAATTACAAGGATCGGAAAATTGATGTGGATGTTGGAAATCGGCACGTAGGCATTGGTGATCGAACTTTTGAATTACCTGAGGACATCCAGTCTGAATTAAAAAGATTGGTCGAAACACATTGAATAAGCCCAAATGCTGGTATTGCCGCTTTTTCCAACTACAAGCCTTGGAGTAAGCTCAAGGTTTCATTTTGAACTTCTCTTTTGCCTGATATATATGCTCTCAAAAATTCTCAACTTTATTGCCCTCCAGGTCGGCTGGTTTGCGTGCGTGGTTGGCGCCGCCAAAGGATATGTCTGGCTTGGTCCACTGTTTGTGGTTCTTTTTTTGATTGGACACATCCTGCTGGTGGCACCTGACCGCGTGCGTGAAGTGAAATTTATCCTTGCCGTCGGTGTGTTAGGAGCCGTGGCTGATAGCCTGCAAAAAATGTATGGCGTGCTGGCCTATATGGATGATTTTGTGCGACTGCAATGGCTCGCCCCAGCCTGGATTATCTCGCTCTGGGTACTCTTTGCCAGCAGTTTTAGTACTTCGCTTGAATGGATGCACCGGCGCTATCTCGTCGGGGCAGTGTTTGGCGCGATTGGTGGTCCGTTGAGCTATCTGGCGGGCACCAAATTTGGCGCCATTACCTTTAAATATGATCCCACTTTTTCAATGCTTGTCGTCGGCCTGGTCTGGGGTTCCATTATGCCAATTTTGCTGGTCATGGCTGAGAAATTTGGGCTTGTCCAGCCTGTAAAGATTGAGACGTAACGATTTACTGGGTTTTTATTCTTCATTCTTCATTCTTCATTCTTCATTCTTCATTGGTCTGGCATGGGTTTTACACTTCGGTTTGATCGAGGAACATTATTGCTTGAGGGAGTCACCGACCTTCCAGCGTCGGTGACAGGTCTGTTTCGCTTTGACCCACGGGTTGATGCGTTTCGAGCTTCCTGTGAACAATATCGGGAAATTGTCGAAAAATTGGGGCCGGACCTGGAGGCGAACCGGGCGCCGCGGTACCAGCGGTTAAAACTCTCGCCCTTACTTTCATTTGAACCATACCCCCATCAAACTGCGGCCCTCCAGGCCTGGACGAAAGCTGGTTGTCGTGGGCTGGTGGTGCTCCCAACCGGTGCCGGAAAAAGCCTGATTGGAATGCAGGCCCTGGCAAGCTGTGGCCGTAGCGGCATGGTGATTGTTCCGACCATTGACCTGATGCACCAGTGGTTTGCCTTGCTCAAAGCGGCCTTCCCGGAAACCGAAGTTGGATTGCTCGGAGGCGGCTATCACGATGCCAGCCCGTTGTTGGTGTCAACCTATGATTCAGCCGCCCGCCACATGGAACGACTTGGAAATCAGTATGGTGTGCTGATTGCAGACGAAGTTCATCATCTTCCCTCTGAGTTTTACCGAAGCATTGCTGAATTTTCACTGGCACCCTATCGGCTGGGGCTGACTGCGACGCTGGAACGCAGTGATATGCGCCACCGGGATTTATTCAGCCTGATTGGACCGCTGGTTTACCACTGTGACCCGGAGGACCTGGCCGGAGATGTACTGGCGCCGTACCAGATCAAACGATTGTATGTCGAACTCACCAGTACTGAACGGGAGGCGTACACGGCAGCCCAGCGACAGCGCGATGCCTTCCTTGAGGCCAACAACATCTCACTCAAACAACTTGATGGATGGAGTCGGTTTGTCATGATTTCTTCACGAACCATCGAGGGCCGCCAGGCAATGCATGCTCATCAGGAACTTCGACGACTCTCGCACGCGGCACCAGCCAAACTGAGAGCGCTGGAATTGATTCTGGCTGAACATCCACAGGAAAAAGCCGTCGTTTTTACCGAAGACAACGCCACCGTCTATGAACTTTCCAAGAAATTCCTGATTCCCTGTATTACCCACCAGACACCAATTAAAGAGCGTCACCATATTTTGACCCAATTTCGAAATGGAACCTATCGCACCCTGGCCACCAGCAAAGCTTTAAATGAAGGTGTAGACGTACCAGATGCCTCAATCGGGGTCATTTTATCAGGCAGTGCTGTTCGTCGAGAGTTTGTCCAACGTCTCGGACGCATTTTGCGACGCGCTGAAGGCAAAAAAGCGGTGCTCTATGAAGTCGTCACCCGCCAAACCCGAGAAGAAGGTGTCGCTGCCAGGCGAATGAGGAATGAAGAATGAAGAATGAAGAATGAAGAATGAAGAATGAAGAATGA
>DAOQNB010000793.1:0-3585 GCA_035335845.1 Acidobacteriota bacterium
CGCAACGTAAATTACGGCCTTTCCTGGTGCTTTTGGAGTAGCTGGAAATCGAACTTCAACCCGATCATTCGCTGGGATGACGACTTGTTGACCGGCTCCGTCAGGAAACTGGATCAGGTCTGACTGAGCGGCCACCTCAACTGACAGTGGCTGGTCAGTCTGATTTTGAACCACAACTGGGAGTTCAAACTGGTCTCCGAAATTGAGAAATCTGGGTGCTGACGGACGCACCATCAATGGAAGCCGCGCCGTGATGCTTGATTCACCTTTGCCAAACCGTTTCGCGCCATCCGTGGCGAAGGCAATCACGCGATATTTGGTCAAATTGTCAGGCATTTTGACTGAAACGATGGCCTTACCGTTCGCATCAGTCACGACTGAAGGTGAAAACACCGCCAGCGGGTCAAAGTTGGCTCTCAATCGGATGGATTGCTGAGGAGACGGTGAGCTGGTTGCTCCAGGTTTGAGTTCGATCAGATTACTAGCTCGTAACCCATTGTGGGTTGTTTGAAGTGAGGACGTTGTTGTTTGAACAAAATTGCGGGAGAAAAGTGGTAAAGACTGAACCTGGGATTCAACCACGTTATGATCTATCCCAGCTATTTTCAAAGAGTTGAACGCAATAAAATCTGATTCATCCGCCAGCCCAATTGAATTTCGCAGATGCTGGCGTCCTGTTTCGGCCTGGCGTTCGCGATAGAATGTGTCGTTTGGGTGCTCAAATATGTGCTGAGTGAGTGAAAGAATTGCTTCATCAACCACAACCACGGCACACTCACTCTTATCAACCGGATTTCCACCTGCATCCCGAACTTCAACCGCAATCTGGGTTTCATCGCCAGGAGCTACCTGTTCCTGGGCTGGGGTGGCAGTTACAGACAGCGTGCGAACACGAGGCGGAATCAAAAGATTGATCGTGCCAGAAGCTGAAACCGGCATCGTCGGCAAGTGTGGCAGCGGATTTCCGTCTTTGTCTTCGCGGATTGATTCACCAACCAGATAAACAGTCGCATGCAGGTTTGGGAGGTATGTTTCTTTGATTGGAATCTGCAGCACGTGGGAAGATTCAGTCATGACAAACCGCTCAGTTGTTACAATTCCAGAGCGTTCCAGCGTCAGAATCCCCTGTGCCGGTACAAAAGGAGATTGCACCAGGATCTCAGCCGTTTCACCCGGCTGGTATTCTTTTTGATTGGGAATCAATTCGAGGGTTTGTTCTTCCGTTCCTTTTTTCCGTTGAATGGCACCACCCGCAACCCAGAGCGTCATCTGGGTTTCATTGGGGCGCCCCTGGGCATCCACAACCTGGGCTGTAATTTGATACCGACCTCCTTTCGCCGGGGTAAACTGCCAGAGCGCAGGGCTCAATTCCGAAATCAGGTTGTCTGTCTGAACCGGGTGTCCAACCACGGTCCATTCTTTGTTTTTGTATACCGTCTCAAGCCATACCACTTGAAATGTAACCGACTGAGCGGGCTGAGGTTTTCCATCAAGGTCAGTCACGATGGTTTCGAATGAAAATGGATGGTTGAGTTCAACAAACGTCCGGTCCGGTTTTAACCCGACGTACAAACTCGACGGATGCACCAGAAGAACTGATAAATCGCTGGATGATTGTCGGTTGACATCCGCAATTGACGCTTCGGCAAAGACAGTCATCGGGCGTGGGGGATTGACTGACTGAAAATCAAGGTGAATCTGATGTTTCCCTGATAGATCGGTCTTTCCGGGCAACCTCATTTTGTTCTCTTCAGTGGTTTCACCCTGATATTCCCACCACGGAATCCAGGTACCAAATGTGAATTGATCCCAGTTGGGAGGGGCGTATGTCCCAGGCTGGGTACTCACGCTCCAATTCACTGTGGCGCCAGGTAAGGGGCCACCAGCAAAATAATTGGCCGCCACGGTAACTTCAGCCGATTCACCAATCAGACAGGCTTTGCGGTCACTGGTCACGCTGGTGACAAATTCCGGTCGCCGAAACTCTTCGATCTGGAAGGCGTGCCAGAACGTGCATGTCTGTTCATTGATTGGTGAGAATGTTGGGATCGTTTTAAATTCAATCCAGGTTTGCCCGGTGGAAATTGTTTCTGGAAGCTGAAGTTCCAGATCAAATCCACCATAAGCGTTCGTTTGAGTTGAACCCGTAACCAGTTCTGTTTCCTGAAAATCTTTTAGCGTGTAGGTAATCGTTTGGGGGGGCTGGCCAGGTGGGAGAAGGTCACCTGTGGAATGTTCATCAGCCACTCGAATCCAGCCTTTGAGATGAAGTGTTTCTCCTGGTCGGTAGAGATGCCGGTCATCATACACATACCAGACCAGTGAATTTCCCTGATCTGAACGGGTCCAATTGGTTACATCACCCCTGAGGTACAGGGATTTAGGTAAGATGGCGCAGTCATTTCCCTGGCGAGCAACTAAAAACCCTGGTTTTTTTGAGTTGAGAGATGACGAAGCTGGACGTTGAAGGGTGGCAATTCCCTGAGTATCAGAGGTTGACTCAACTCTGTCAGGGAAGAGCGTTACCGTTGTATTTTCAATGGGTTTCCCATCCTGGAGCGAATTGGTCCAGACCACCAGTTTGGTGCTGTCGCTGATGGCTTCCATTGACAGCCGGGTGACCTGGATCCACTGATATATGGTGGACCAAAATGGTTTAAACCCATCATCTGGAACTTTTTCAATCGTCACAATCACGTGACCGATTCCCTCGGTGAGTGCTGGACGCAGGTCAATCAGGATTTCTGAAAGTGTTTCGGATGAAGTCGGAAGTGAAATCTGGCTTGTCTTGACCAGTTGCCCCGGAAGGGTCAGGTTTGAAGGACGGTTTTTACTCCGATCAGTGGTTTCATACTCAATGAATTTTGGCCAGTCGGCTGGTGTGACGCGATACAGTTTAACAACGGCTTTTGAATATCCGCGAACATAAGCCTTCGCAATGGGGGGGCTGGCTGGATCAAGGGTATAAAAAGTGTGATCAGTCAATGAGATCAACTTAAAACCTTTCGGAGTCTGGTACTTCAATTCAACCGTCTGGCCCAATGTTTGGCCAAAAACGTCTTTGATACCTGGCAATAGTCGAATCTGATATTTCTGATTATTTTTGATTCCACCTTCAATATTGATCTGGGTTCCGCTTGTCCAAATTTTCTGGTTACTCAACGAGGGAATGACTTCGATTTGACTGGCATCAACCGAATTCTCATCCAGGGGATTGTTGAACTCTACCCACCAGTTCGACGAGGAGTGCTTCTTTTCATCGGTCCATTTCTTGATCAGTTTGAGTGGTGAAAATGTGTGAAATGAAAAAGATTGGGCTTTGGTCGTTGCGACCGGGCCTTCCGCCGATGTGAGTCCAGGCTCAAAACTGACGGTAACCTGGGTATCACGTTCCAATTCGGTCACAGGTCTGAGCACCACGAAAAATTCTGGTTCAACTTCTTTGACCCGTTCCGTGAGTGCCTGATTAGCGGCAATTTCGGCCTGGGTGGCCAGTCTGACCGGAACGGTGTGTTTTCCGGTTTTGACCCGCACTTTTTCAAGCACCGTGGCCGGGTTCATTCGCTGATTGAATTCGGCCAACAG
>DAOQNB010000794.1:0-1575 GCA_035335845.1 Acidobacteriota bacterium
CTCTACATCCTTTGAATCTTGAGGTCAAAATTTAGCAAACTGGCTCAACAACAAAACCCAGGTACCGATTCGGTACCTGGGTTTTGTGATTTATCTGAAAATAGAAATTCAGGAAGTCTATCAGCTCTGTTTGGAATGAAAGCTTGGGATTTGCGTAGGTTTAAACGATTGAATTTTCAAGCCCCAAGCCCCAAGCCCTAATGTTTTACAGGACCGGCAGGGAAATGCTCAGCCGATCCGGGTCGGTGTGAAGCATCTCGTGTTCGTTGTGGTTAAACCCAAGGGCGTCATCCAGTTCGGCTTCAACGTCACCGGTCAGGAATTCAAAATTCTTAAAGTCATAGAGCGTCTTATCCAGCATATGCGACGGCTGGATGCGACCAAAGCCAGCCAGAATCGAGTTTTTGACCCGTGGAATTTCATTTTCCAGTTGTTTGAGGATGTTTTTGACCTTCTTGCGTTTCAGGTTTTCCTGCGAGCCACACAAATCACAGGGAATGATTGGGAAATCCCGTTCGCGGGCGTATTCAGCGATTTTCTTCTCCAAACAATAAGCCATGGGTCGAATAATCGTGTTGCGGCCATCGTCGCTTCGCAAAATTGGAGGCATGGCTTTGAGCGTTCCGACATAAAACAGATTCAGGAAAAACGTCTCCATAATATCGTCGGAGTGGTGACCCAGGGCAATTTTGGTACAGCCGTGCTCGATGGCGGTGTTGTAGAGAATTCCCCGTCGCAGGCGTGAACAGAGCGAGCAGGTCGTTTTCCCTTCAGGAATGAGACGTTTGACAATGGAGTAGGTATCCTGTTCAACGATGACAAACGGAACGCCCAGTTGGGTCAGATATTCAGGCAAGATGTGTTCAGGAAATCCAGGTTGTTTCTGATCGAGGTTGACGGCGAGCAGGTCAAAGTGGATTGGTGCTTTCTTCTGAAAGTGGAGCAGCATGTCCAGCATGGTAAAGCTGTCTTTGCCACCACTCAAACAAACCATGATTTTGTCGCCATCCTGGATCATATGAAAATCTTTGATGGCTTCACCAACGCGGCGAAACATTGTCTTCTGTAATTTTTCGAGTTTGTCCATGTTCTAAAGGGCCCAAAGTGAAGAGAACTGATAAGGAGATGAGTGCGTCACTGATTGCAACCCTGAAAAGTAGCAATCCGGTGTTGTTTAATTCAAGCACTGAGTCCGGTTTTTCCTGGTCTACTCGAAAAAATCAACTTTAAGCCGGGTTCTTTGGCAAGAAAAACACAATCGGGTATTTGGTTTTTCGTGTTTTTGATTTTATAAGTTAATATGGAAAAACATAATAAAGTATCTGCAGGAAAGAAAAAGTACCAGAGAATCACAGGCTGGATCCTCTGGCACAATAATTCAAAAGATTGGGTTGAACCCGTGTCTAATAAGTACTTTACCGAACATTTCCAGACATTTTAACCACGGAAACCACGGAAAACACGGAAGAAATCAACCACTTACCAAACCCAATATCTCAGGAAACTTATGACACGGTACTTACCACTTTGGGATCAGAGGCTCGGGGTCAAGAGTCAGGGAAATACAATTTCTTC
>DAOQNB010000794.1:1675-3581 GCA_035335845.1 Acidobacteriota bacterium
TACCACTTTGGGATCAGAGGCTCGGGGTCAAGAGTCAGGGAAATACAATTTCTTCAATAATTTAGACTTCCCGTAATACGAGGACTCCATTCCAAAATGGTCTAATTCAGGGGTATATTCAGTAGGGTTTGAGGTTTAAAAGGGACAACACGGGCAAACAATCGAAAACCCGGAACCCGGAACCCGGAACCCTGCCTGCCATCATTCATGCCGTAAGGTCACCATCGGATCAATTCGGGTTGCCCGATAGGCTGGGATCAAACAGGCCAGAAATCCGGTCACGGCCAGGAAACTGGTGACTGCCAAAACGGTTACCGGATCGGTTGATGAAATTTCAAAAAGCTGGCTTTGCAAAATATGAAGCGATCCTAACGCACCACATACTCCCAAAACCAACCCCAGGCCAATCAAAACGGCACCTTCAGTGGCCACCATGTGCAGAATATCCCGAGGTTGAGCGCCCAGAGCCAGATAGGTGCCAATTTCGCGGGTTCGGGCAGAGATCGAAAAAGTCAATACGCCATAGACACCAAGCGCCGCCAAAAATGCCGCTACGGCTGCAAAAATCCCAAGCATCAGCGCAATGAACCTGGTTCGGGAAGTCACCTCAACCGTTCGTTCTTGAAGGGTCTGGATATTTGCCACCGGGACATTTGGGTTGAGCCGTTTGATCTCAGTTGTGATACCAGCCACCAGGAATTGAGGATCACCAGACGCTTTGATCACCAGTGTTTGAGCTGGATCAGTGGGTTGCCAGGCTGAAAGGTACACATCTGGGCCAATTTTTTCTTCAAGTCGCCCATATCTGACATCTTCGACCACACCCACAATCTCAATCAGTTCTTCGGCTTCAGGGTATTCAGCTCCAACCATTGGACGGATTCGTCGGTGCAGTGGATCGGTGCCAGCAAAATAGCGTTGGGCGGCAGTCCGGTTGATGACTGCAACCCGTGGCGCCCCAATTCGATCCTGCGTTGTAAAAGTTCGCCCGCTAACAATTGGAATCTGCAGCGATTGGAAGTAACCAGGCGAAACACTGTGAAACCCGATAGTGAAAGCCTGATTGGCATCAGCTTGCCCTTCAATCGTCATTTTGGTCAAACTTGAATAGCCCATCAGCGGTGCTGAGCTTCCCAGGCCGACTACTTCAACACCAGGCAAGGCTGCGACCGTGGAGACAGCCTGCTCATAAAACTCAAGTGGAGCGTTGCGCGACGGCAATTGAACCGTGAGCACATGCTGTGGCGAAAACCCAAGGTGGACCGCCTGCAGTTGGAGCAGACTCCGAATCATCAGTCCTGTCCCAACCAGCAACACCATAGAAATTGCAATTTCACCAATCACCAGCAACGTTCGCAGGTTGACCCGTCGGGCACTTGCCAAACGAGTCAATTGAAAGCGAAACGAATGATCATTGGATTTCAGTGATTGAAGCGGATTGGTCAGGGACACCCGAAATGCGGCGACCAACCCAAATAACAGACCTGTACCTGCTGAGATGGCAAAGTGAAACAACAGCACCGTTGGTTCCAGGCGAATCGAAAACAGATCAAAAATACGGGCATAAACCGTCCAGAATTGTTCTTCATCAGTGGGTTTAAACGCCAGCAAGAGGTCAATCCCCCAGGTTGCCACCACCAGTGCCAGGCTACCACCGATCAAGGACAGAACCAGGCTTTCAGTCAGAAATTGCTGGACAAGCTGGCTTCGACTTGCCCCAAGCATCAACCGCAGGGCCATTTCTTTTTGGCGTTCGACCACCCGGACCAGAAACAGATTGGCCGTATTGGCGCACACAATCAGGAGCACACATCCAACTGCTGCCATCAGGATGAGTAATGACAGCTTGAGTTGTGGGTCCACTTTGGTCTGGTGCAGGGGGATGAGTCCCAGTGGTGCAGCAGCG
>DAOQNB010000795.1:0-3576 GCA_035335845.1 Acidobacteriota bacterium
ACCACTCATATTTTCTTCATTCTTCATTCTCAATTCTTCATTCGGCTCTGGTTCCTCATTCTCCAACTGAGATCAGTTCTTCGAGTT
Source organism: Acidobacteriota bacterium (assembly GCA_035335845.1). Taxonomy (GTDB): domain Bacteria; phylum Acidobacteriota; class Blastocatellia; order Chloracidobacteriales; family Chloracidobacteriaceae; genus JACQXX01. The sequence continues at coordinate 88 of DAOQNB010000795.1, forward strand.
CGGTGTTTTTTTCAATTTTTCCAAGTGGAATTGCACTCCAGGCCCGTTCGTGCAGGAAAAAAACAATCACCTTGATGATGGTTTCACCTCCGGCAACGCTGAGTGCCAGTAATCCTTGTTGAGTTGCACCAAAGACAATTCCTCCGGTAATCATTGAGGAAATGAGTCGGTAACTCACTGCTTTCATAAGACTTCTGTAATGTGTTTCCATACAAGCGAAAGAAATTAACCATGAAACAAAAAGGGATTTTTTTAAGCCTTCGAAATGAAAACTTATGTGCCGTTTGTCAGCGGCAACAACACCAGGTGGACTTTTGGGCTCGTCCGTGCAACAGCATCCTGATTTGGCTCATAAAGAAATCTTCCTGAACGAAAAAACCTCGTGCTTTGAAGAAGCGCACGAGGTCAACACAGGTATCGTCGAGCGGTTCTTTAGCACTTTTTAGCGTGGAGCAAGTAACCATAAATCACCACGTAGAAAATTTTTGAAAACAATCAACTGCGAGCTGTCAATATAGTGACGATTTTGTACAGTATAGTTTCAGAAACGTCAACTCTTTTTTCCTGAGGGGTGATTCTTCAGCACGTCAAGCCGTCGCACTCCAAAAATAATGGAAGAAATTCAAGTTGCTTCCTGTCTAAAAAGGTTCTCGTCAACTCAGGCTGACACAATTCCCAAAAAAATCGGTCAAATACTGGAGAGGGATATGACATCCTTTGTGACTACCGCGGTTCACTTTCGCTCACTGTTGCTTGTTTCAGCGCTGATTCTTTGCTCGATTGTGTCGGTGACGGCACAAGAACCATTGGAACTTGACGTTACAAAATACGGGGTCGTTTACCGAATTCCAGAGATGGATCAGGTAAAAGTGCGCCGCAACCTTCAATATGGGTCTATCGGAGGCCGCCCAAAACATTTCGATCTCTACCTGCCACCTCAAACCAGGCCTTCGGAATTACTCCCGGTAATTGTGTTTATCAATGGTGTCGGTGATTTTGGCGACAATAAGTTGAAGGATTGGACCATCTATATGGATTGGGGCAAACTGGCGGCAGCCAAAGGGTTTGCCGCCATCAATTTTGAAACGGACCACGAACGTGTCGGTGAGTCAATCGCGGCAATGTTTACCTACCTTGACCAGCATGGGAAGGAGCAGGGTATTGACGCAAGGCGAATCGGCACCTATGCCTGTTCAGGCAATGTTGGACAGGCACTCCCTTACCTGATGGGAACGCCAGTCAAGGGGATTCGGGCGGCTGTGGTTTATTATGGTGCCGCCCAGGTTGAATCAATTCGGACTGATTTGCCTGTGATGCATGTCCTGGCGGGAAGAGATAATCCGAACCTGCTTCAATTTCAGCGGAGATTATGGGATCAGGTGCGAGCCAAACAGGCACCATGGGCGATGATCGAGTCGCCGACGCTTCCGCACGCATTTGATGGTATTTATTACGGCGAAGAGAGCCGTCGGATTATTCACCAGACGCTGGCTTTTTGGGAAAGTCATTTACAGCCCTTGCCAGCACCTCCTCCAGCCAAAGCCGGTCAGGAAATTGTCGAATCATTCTATGCCAATGACTGGGGCAAGGCTGTGCCATTGTTGTCAGAGGCGGTGAAAAAGTACCCGAATCGCGCCGACGTGTGGGGACAACTGGGACGGGCTCACCAGAATACCGGAAATTTCCCTGAAGCCGAAAAAGTGCTCCTGAAAGCGGCTGAACTTGAGCCGACAAACGCTGGAACCCTTCGAACCCTGGGTCTGGTTCAGGAGCGCCAGCAAAAGTATGCCGAAGCCTCGAAAACGTTTCAGCGGGCGATTGAACTCGGCGGCAACGACGGGATATTGCTGGCAACCTATGGCACCTGTCTGATTTATGAAAAGAAATATGAAGCTGCGGTTGAGAAGCTTGAGCGGGCGGTTCAGTTAATTCCCCAAAATCCAGCCTTTTCTTACAATCTCGCCTGCGCCTATGCCCGATTAAACCAGAAGGAAAAAGCATTGAGCGCGCTTGAACAGGCGGTACGGACAGGGTTCCGCGACAAATCAGGCATGCTGGCTGATCCAGATTTGGAAAACATTCGGTCGGATGCAAAGTTTCAAACCCTGGCAAATTCGATTGGAACATAAAGATTTAGAAACCAAATTCCTTCATTCTTTTTTCACCACAGAGGACACAGAGGAACACAGAGGGAAATCAATCGCCCTTGCCTCTGTTTCCTCTGTGGTGTCGCTGGGTTTTCTGCAAACCGACTTGCAAGCTGGTGACACCTGGGCGAAACTGCGGGCGTTCAACTCTTCAAACGTTCGTTCAATCAACTGTACATTATGAGTTCAAATCCATTACTACCTTCATCAGCCAATTCAATCACAGAAGTCGCCACGCTCGGCGGTGGCTGTTTCTGGTGCCTCGAAGCCGTTTTCGATCAACTTCAAGGCGTGCTTCACGTTGAGTCGGGATATTCGGGCGGAACCGTTGAAAATCCGACCTATATGCAGGTGTGCGCTGAAATTACTGGCCACGCTGAGGTTGTTCAGGTCACCTTTGATCCGGCTGTCATTTCATTTCAGGAAATCTTGCAGATCTTTTTTGTCATTCACGACCCAACCACATTCAACCGGCAGGGCGCTGACATCGGGACTCAATACCGGTCAGCTATTTTCTATCACTCTGCAGAGCAAAAACAGATTGCTGAAACGATGATTCAGGAGTTAAATGCGGTTGGGGTTTATGACCGACCGATTGTCACTGAAGTGACCGCATTTACCCGGTTTTTTGAAGCTGAGCCGTACCATCAGGAATACTTTGTCCGCAACCCGGCTCAAGGCTATTGCCAGTTTGTTGTGTCGCCCAAAGTGGCCAAATTCCGCAAACTGTTTGCCGAAAAACTGAAGACCTGAATGCCTCCTTCGGTGTGAAAAAACAGGGCCGTCCACAAAACCCCAGTTTCGTGGACGGCCTTTTTCTGTTTGCAAAGGAGCTTTATGTTGTATCTTGAAAACAATGCTTCAGAAAAAGCCAGCGTTGAACATCGTTACGCGGAAAATGTTCCTGGACCGTTTTATGTGGACAATCAGTGCCTGGATTGTGATGTGTGCCGGTATTTTGCTCCATCAAATTTCACCCGTCAGGACGATAGTGGGTACTCTTTTGTCTACAAACAACCTGAAAACATCGAAGAACTCCTTGCCTGTATTGAGGTACTGCAAGCCTGTCCCTGTGTTGCCATTGGTATTGATGGCGGTCCCTTGAGCGAGCAATTTCCTGAGCCTGACCTGATTCTGTTCAAAGAATTACAAAAGACGCCGACCTCTCAAGCAATTATCAGGTATATGGACCAGAGCCGCGATCTGAACACGGCCTTTCGACTGGCTGCCCGGTACAACTTCTTTGAAACACTCAGTCAACTTCTTGATTTAGGAGCAGATATCAATGGCCAATCTGCTTCGAATGGTTCAACCGCCTTGATGTATGCCGTCGAGCACCGCA
>DAOQNB010000796.1:0-3575 GCA_035335845.1 Acidobacteriota bacterium
GATTATGAAACGATTATCTCCTTGAATCATAACCTTTTAGATAATCTTTCATTCTTCATTCTTCATTCTTCATTCGATGTAAGGAGCCGGAGATGCGGGTTCTGGCTCGATGAGTGCATGTGGTACAGTTACGCCCATCATGCGCGTAAGAACTCTGAATCACGAAGATACTCACGGCAAAATCCTCTACCTGTTAAAAACTCGCGGCAAACTGAGCGTTGATGACCTGGCACGTGAACTCGATCAATCAGGTGTCAATATTCGTCGGCATTTGGACGTGATGGAACGGGATGAACTGGTTTGTTCAATCGTTCATAAACGTGAACGCGGTCGTCCAACCAGCCTCTACTTTTTGACCGAGCGCGGCCATGAACTCTTCCCGCATGCGTACGACACCCTCAGTGTAGATATCTTTGAACAGGTTGAACAATTGTTTGGCCGTCAGGCCGTCCGGGATATTCTGGAAGGCCGGGCCGACAAGTTGATCCGGCAGCTCAAACCGACACTGGAAAATAAATCATTTGATGAAAAAGTCGAGGAACTTTCGCATGTCCTCAACAGCATGGGCTATATGGCTCGTGCTGAGCATATGTCTAAAACCGAATCCTGTCTGTTGATTCATCACTGCCCGGTGCTTCGAATCGCAGGTAAATATAAGGAAGTGTGCGATACCGATTGTCGGATCGTTCGCGACGCCCTTCAGGCTCGGGTCGAGCGGACATGTGCCCTGTCTGAAGGGTCAGGATTTTGCGGGTTTCAGGTCACCTTGCTGCCTTCGTAAACAAGCCTTGCCTGCCAAAGCAGCCTCTTGCTTTTTGCACGGTAAAGCTAGTACACTCAGCTTCTTATCCCAGATAAGAATGCTTCGCTTGAATCATCGCAGCAACTTCCCTTCTCACCCTTTCTGCCGCTGAAGTTGTTGCCAGTTCACACCTCAATCTCAAAACCACTCATTTGGTTTGTGTTTTTGCCGATCATGCATATTTTTGCTGACGCCCACTCCAACCATCTCCGTGTCGCCGTGCAACTGGCCCCGATCCAGCAACGGCGCGGCCTGTTCGGGGATTAATCCTCCTGCCCACCAATTTGCCCTTCGCTTTTATTCGCTAACCTTTTTTTCAGGCCATACTCTGGCCTGTTCCGAATTGAATCCCTGATTCATCCACACTGGCAGTGTGACGGGGAAACAGGGTTCACTGTCTTTTTATCCAACGGAGGTTAATTCTCATGTCAGCCAATGCCAACAAAGCTCAAGTCAAACTCCCCAACATTAAAACCGAACTCCCTGGCCCAAAAGCCAAAGCGGTGGTTGAAAAAGATCATCGCTATGTGTCGCCCAGCTATACCCGAAGCTACCCGCTGGTCATTCAGCGTGGCTGGGGCGCCATTATCGAAGACGTAGACGGCAACCATTTTCTCGATTTCAATGCCGGCGTGGCAGTGCTGGCAACAGGTCATACCCATCCAGAAATCGTCAAAGTGATTGCTGATCAGGCCGCTGAATTTGTCCACATTGCCGGCGCTGATTTTTATTACCCACAACTGGCCGACCTGGCCGAAAAGCTCGAAAATGAAACGCCAGGTGATTTCCCCAAACGCGTCCACTTTGGCAATTCCGGGGCTGAAGCCGTTGAAACAGCGCTCAAGGTCGCGGCCTTTGCCCGCCGCCGCCAAAAATACATTGCTTTCTTCAATAGCTTCCATGGCCGCACATTTGGCGCCTTGTCCTTGACCGCCAGCAAATCAGCCCAACGACTCGGGTTTGGCCGTGCAGCCCTCGATGTGACGCATATTCCATATGCCAACTGTCTGCGCTGTGCCTATGGCAAGCAACCGGAAACCTGCAATGTGGAATGCGCCAAGGTGATCGAAGACCGTCTCTTCAAAACCACCGTGCCAGCCGACGAAGTCGCCGCCATTGTGGTTGAACCAGTTCAGGGTGAAGGCGGATATGTCGTGCCACCATCAAAATTCCTCAAAGAACTGCGTCGCATCGCTGACGAAAACAACATCGTGCTCATCGTTGACGAAGTCCAATCCGGAATGGGTCGTACTGGCAAACTCTTTGCCATTGAACATCACGATGTGGTCCCCGATGTCATTTGCAGCGCCAAAGGTATTGCCTCAGGTCTCCCGTTGAGCGCCACGATTGCCCGGGCTGATTTGATGAACTGGCACGTCGGCGCCCACGCCTCAACCTTCGGCGGCAATCCGGTGGCCATTGCCGCTTCGCTCAAAACCTTTGAATTGCTCAACAATGGATTGCTGGCCAATGCCAATGCCATGGGGCAACGGATGATGGATGGCCTGCGCAAGCTCCAGGAAAAATATTCCACCATCGTGGCCGACGTGCGCGGCCTCGGGTTGATGATCGGCATTGAATTTGTCAAAGACCTCACTTCAATGACGCCGTGGGCCGCATTGCGCAACCAGATTGAAACCGAATGCTTCAACCGGGGATTGATCCTGCTCGGCGCAGGCGAATCAACCATCCGTTTCTCACCACCTCTGGTGATTGACGAAGACCAGGTTGACTGTGCCCTGTCAATCCTTGACGAAGCCATTGCGGCTTCGCTCAAAGTAGTCAACTAGCCACCATCGCAAGTAGTCAGAACCTGATTTCGGTACAGAGTTCAAGCTGTGGTTGATCCATTGAGTGGGAGCAAACTCAAGCTTGAACTCTGTACCTTTTTTTGAAGATTCATATGTCCCGACAAAACATTTCCAGCGGTACGAAATGGGAACCAATCGTTGGCTATTCACGAGCCGTTCGGGTTGGCTCAGTCATCCATGTTTCCGGCACCACGGCGACGGCTCCCGAAGGTGGACTGGTCGGCATTGGTGACCCCTACGCTCAAACAGTTCAAACCATCCGCAACATTGAACGTGCCCTCCAGGCAGCCGGTGCCACGCTCAACGATGTGGTGCGGACCCGGATCTATGTCATCAATATCAGTGAGCACTGGGAACAGGTTGGAAAAGCCCACGGTGAATTTTTCGGTGACATTCGACCTGCCACCAGCATGCTTGAGATCAGTCGTTTGATTGATCCGGAAATGCTGGTTGAAATCGAAGCCGAAGCCATTGTTTCGAGCTGAGGCCTGAGAGCTGGAGAAGTCGGGCTGAAGAAGACGGGCTGAAGACATCGGGCTGAAGAAGACGGGCTCCGGGCCCATAAGCGCCAGGATAAGCGAGATAAACCCGATCTGGACACGGTGACAGGGTGACACGGTGACACAAAGAGATGGTCGTCGTTCCCCGCTCCTAACCGGAGGTCATTCACACTCACCACGTCGGTGGAATTCTCTCCTTGTCCCATCATCCCTGGTTTTTCCAGCCCGCCTTCTTCAGCCCATTTTCTTCAGCCCGATATTCTTCAGCCCATTTTCTTCAGCCCGATATTCTTCAGCCCCAAGCCCTCAGCCCTGGTTTTTTCGGTCATCCGGCTACCGTTCTTTTCTGCATTCAGGTATTGTTGGTGTTCGATTTTGCCCCACTCCAAAGCACAGTTGATACAATTTTCAAAACTGGTTGAGGTAGTCACAATGGGCTCTACCAAGATCGTGTCCCTCCCC
>DAOQNB010000797.1:0-3574 GCA_035335845.1 Acidobacteriota bacterium
TTAACACTCACACCCAAGAAGGAGCGGCGTTTCCTCCCGGCCCAGCAAGGACCGGATCTCCACGCCGAAGATAGGATGAAGAATGAAGAATGAAGAAACGAGTGGTTAGTGATTAGTTCTTGGCTCTTCTTTGAAAGTGGTGATTTCTAACTACTCACCACTCACCAAATTCTTCATTCTCAATTCTTCATTCTCAATTCTAATGTGGCGGCGTACCCGGAGGGGGCGCTTGCCGTAGCCAAGGAGAGACGAACATCGGAACCCCATTCAATCGCGGAGGCAGACCGGGTGACCGTGGCGGTCGTGACCGTGGTCCCCAAGTTCCAATCAATGAGCGAATTCGCGCCCGGGAAGTGCGGGTCATTGACTATGATGGCGCACAGGTTGGCGTCGTGCCGATCAGTCAGGCGCTCGAACTCGCGCGGTCTCGTGGCCTTGACCTGGTTGAGGTGGCATCACAGGCGACTCCGCCCGTGTGCCGCATCATCAACTATGGAAAATGGCAATACGAGCAAAAGAAGAAACTTCACGAATCCAAGAAAAAACAAACCGTGATCGTGGTGAAGGAAATTAAGTTCCGGCCCAGCGTCGGCGAACACGATTACGAATTTAAAAAGAATAACGCTGTGCGCGCCATTCAGGCGGGGGACAAGGTGAAAGCCTCAGTCCGGTTTATTGGCCGTGAAATCACCCACCGCGAATTAGGCGAGCAGTTGTTGACCCGGTTAGAAAAGGACATGGCTGAATATGCAACCGTCGAAACCCGACCCCGAATGGAAGGGATGACGATGTTTGCGATTTTCACGCCCAAGAAATAATACTAGTTTGTAGTCAGTAGTTAGTCGTCAGTAGTTCACTAAGTCTATTTGATTGAATTGCTTGACTACTTTCTAATGCAAGGATTTCATTCCAACAAAATAGTATAAACCGGTTGCCAGTGCTTTTTTCTGGATTCAGATGCCGTCAAGTTATCTGCTTCACGATTGCCAATGCCTCCTGCAGGTTTGTGGCTCAACGACTTTTTATGGCGAACACCACTTTTTGCGACTGTTCGCAAACCACCTGGGCACTTTTTGCTCTTGTATCTGGAGTCTACTTTTATGCCAAAGCTGAAAACCCATAAAGGAGCAGCCAAGCGATTCCGCACAACTGCTTCTGGACGAATCAAGCGTGGTCATTCCCACGCCCGGCACATCCTGACCAAGAAAACTTCCAAGCGGAAGCGCATGCTTGACCATGACGTGTTGGTTGCCACAGCCGACGAAGCGCGTATCAACGTGATGTTGCCATATGGTCGCAAGTAATTCTTTTTCAAGAATTTGAGCGATCTATACGAGTGTGTCGTAACTTTTCAATTTGCTCTTTTCGGAACAGGAGGACGTTATGCCTCGTGCAAAACGTGGAAATAAGCGCTTGCAGCGGCGCAAAAAGATTTTGGGCCTTGCCAAAGGCTATAAGATGACAAAAAGCAAACTCTACAGGTCGGCCAAAGAGTCGGTCGAGCGTGCCTTAAAGTTTGCCTATAAAGGTCGGAAGATTAAAAAACGCGATTTTCGCAGTCTGTGGATCGTTCGCATTGGCGCGGCTGCCCGCATTCATGGAATTAATTACAGCCAGTTGATGCATGGCCTGAAAGTCGCCGGCATTACTCTGGATCGCAAAGCCCTGGCGGACCTGGCGGTGCACGATGATGCGGCCTTTGCTGAATTGACCAACCAGGCCAAGAAAGCTTTAGCAGCCCGCTCCGCTTCTTAAGTATTGACCAACTTTGTGAAGACTTTTGGAAACTGGCGAACGGCTCCTGTTAGCGGCTGTTCGCCAGTTTTTGTTGGTGGAAGACGTGCCTGGTGCTTGGTGTTTAGTACTTGGTACTTGGTACTTGGTACTTGGTACTTGGGATCCAGCCTCTTTCAGGAACACGGCACGAAGCCCCAAGTACCAAAAACAAAGCACCAAAAACGAAGTACCAAAACCCCGAGGCCAGTTATGACCACTCCTCTTCTCATCCGTCGAGCCCAAAAACAAGACGCCGCTGCTCTGGTGGAATTCAATCGGGCGATGGCCCAGGAAACTGAAGGCAAAGACCTGCCGCTTGAGATTATCACTGCCGGGGTTGATGCGCTGTTTGATCGGCCTGAATACGGCTTCTATCTGGTTGCTGAGTTAGAAGGTGAAATTGTTGGCGGGTTGATGGTGACTTTTGAGTGGAGCGACTGGCGCAACGGGCTCTTTTGGTGGATCCAGAGCGTTTACATCCGCCCTGCCCATCGTCAGCGCAAGATTTACGCCCAGATGTACACCTACGTCAAGCAACTGGCTGAGCGACAGGGAAATGTCTGTGGGTTTCGGCTCTACGTTGAAAAAGAAAACGAGCGTGCCCAGCGGGTGTATGAGCGCCTTGGCATGCAGGAAACTCATTACAAGATGTATGAAGAAATCAAGGAATGAAGAATGAAGAATGAAGAATGAAGAAAGTTCCTGGTCCTTCTTCGAAAATATTACTTCCTAAGCACCAGTCACCAGGTATTTTCTTTATTCTCAATTCTTCATTCTTCATTCTTCATTCTTCATTCTTCATTCTTCATTCTTCATTCTTCATTCAGAAGGAACTCGCCATGTCTGAATTATTAACCAACCTTCGGACTCAAATTCTGGACCACCAGCAGCAACTCTCCCAGCGGTTTTGTGAAACCTTTGGTGAAACTACCTTGCCATCTTTGCCAGTCGAAGACGGAAAGGGAACCGTGCGCGACCTTTTACAGCGTGTTTCAGAATACTGGCTGGCCCGGAAAAATGGACTGATCCCGTTGCGGATGAAAGAGTTAGGCAAACTGTCAGCCGAAGAGCGTCCTCGCCGTGGTGCGATGCTTAACACGTTCAAAGGCGAAGTTGAACAATTACTTGGTGACGTTGAAGGGCAGGTCAAAGCGGCTGAACTGGCTGAAACCGCTGCTCGTGACCGGGTTGATATTTCCTTGCCTGGACTCGCCATGCCATATGGGCGATTGCACCCAATCACGCAAATCCGCCAAAAGATTGAAGATATCTTTGTCTCGATGGGGTATAGCGTTGAAGACGGTCCGGAAGTGGATACCACGTTCTACAATTTTGACGCGCTCAATATTCCTCAAGGTCACCCGGCTCGCGAGTCGCAGGATACCTTCTATCTGTCGCCGGAGTATGCCTTGCGTTCCCAGACGTCCAATGTGCAGATTCACGCCATGCAGCGTCGCCGGCCACCGTTGCGCGTCATTGCGCCAGGTCGTGTTTTTCGCCGTGACACACCTGACCCAACCCATAACCCGATGTTTTTCCAGGTCGAAGGTTTAAATGTGGCCGAAGGTATCACCATGGGCGATTTGAAAGGCACGTTGCAGGTGTTTCTGGAACGGCTGTTTGAAAGCCCGGTCACGCTTCGGTTTCGCCCAAGCTACTTCCCATTTGTTGAGCCGGGGGCTGAAACCGATTGCCTGTGCGTCTTTTGCAATGGCTCTGGGTGTCGGGTCTGCAAACAATCTGGATGGATTGAAATGGGAGGCTCGGGGATGGTTCATCCCAATGTCCTGCGTGCCTG
>DAOQNB010000798.1:0-3572 GCA_035335845.1 Acidobacteriota bacterium
CTGAACCCTGAACCCTGAACCCTGAACCCTGAACCCTGAACCCTGAACCCTAATTGGTATCCCCCCACCCACTGACGCAAGTGGTACTGACGACTCCGTACTCGCTATTCACGACCCACGACTCACTTTTTGATTGCGACCTGGCTAAAACCTTATGACTGGAACCATTGGGCAAGAACTCAAGACCGCACTCAGGATGTTGCTGAAAAATCCTGGGTTTACCTTTATTTCGGTGCTGGCACTGGCGCTGGGAATCGGTGCCACCAGCGCCATTTTCAGCATCGTGAACGGCGTGTTGCTCCGGCCATTGCCCTTTCAGGATCCGGAACGCATCGTGTGGATTTGGGAAAACAACCTCCCGCGCAACCAGGTGGAGGTCGAGGTTTCCTATCCAAACTTTGTGGATTGGCGCGAGCAAAATCGAGTCTTTGAACAACTGGCGGCGTTGCCATCGGTCAATTTTGATGTCACGCTCAAGACCGAAACCGAGCCGGTCCAGGTTGAAACAACCTCTGTTTCAGTCAATTTCTTTTCGCTCGTCGGTGCCAAACCCGTGCTGGGTCGGGATTTTCTCGCTGAAGAAGACAAGCCCGAGGCACCACCCACCATCATTATCAGCGATGGGCTCTGGAAACGGCACTTTGGCGCCAATCCAGCGGTAATTGGAAAAACAGTTGTCATTGACGATACTCCGGCGACTGTGGTCGGGGTGATGCCGGCTGAATTTGATTTCCCAAAAGGTGTTCAGGTCTGGTCACCGCTGTCGCATTACGGTGCCGACTGGATGAAAGTCCGGGCGTTTCGAGTCATGCGCACGATTGGGAAACTCAAACCCGGTGTGACACTGGACCAGGCCCAGGCGGAAATGAACAGCATCGCCCGTACCCTTGCCCAGTCGTTTCCCAAGGAAAACACCGGGTACGGCGTGACGATGATTCCGTTGCTCGATTCGGTATTTGGAAAGGTTGGAATTGCGCTCAAGGTGTTGCTTGGGGCGGTGATCCTGGTGCTCTTGATTGCCTGTGTCAATGTAGCCAATTTCCAACTGGTGCGGATGATTCACCGCCGCAAAGAACTGACCTTACGGGTGCTGCTCGGCGCCAGTCGCTGGCGACTGGTTCGGATGTTGATGTTTGAAAGCCTGACGCTGGCACTGGTCGGGGGCCTGGCGGGACTGGTCATTGCGCTGCTTGGCGTTGATGTATTGAAAGCACTGGCCCCGGTTGATATTCCCCGGATTCAGACAGTTTCAGTGGATGCCAGAGTCGTGGGATTCACGCTGTTGATTTCGGTTCTGACGACGCTGATTTTCGGACTGGTTCCAGCTCTGCGCGTTTCAAAAACCAACCTTGAAGAATCATTGCGTGAAACCTCTGCCAAACTCGCCGGTTCCAGCCAGGGCACCTGGTTGCGCAACTGGTTTGTGATTTCTGAAATTGCACTGGCACTGGTGTTGATGGTTGGTGCGGGGTTGATGGTGCGAACTTTTCATCAGCTTCAACACCTGGATCCAGGTTTTAACCCAAACCAGGTATTGACGTTTCGGTTGCCGCTGTCACAGGCCAAATACCAGACCAGCCAGGACCAGAAGCAGTTTTTTGAAAAGACGCTGGATCAGGTGCGGCAACTACCAGGGGTTGTTTCAGCCGGTGTGGTCCTTCAACGCCCGCTTTCCGGGACAGTTGGCTGGGATTATCCATTCACGGTCGAAGGCCAGTCCCTCGAAGAACACGACCAGAACCCATATTCCAATTATGAGTGCATTTCCCCAGGGTACTTGAAGACGATGGGGATTCCGGTGCTGGCAGGACGTGATTTTACTGACTTTGATCGAGGCGATCAGGCGACCGTAGTAATCGTTGGTGAGTCATTTGCCAAACGGTACTGGCCAGGAGAAAACCCGGTCGGCAAGCGATTGCAATTTGGAAAACCCGGCTCAAAGTCACCGATGATGGCCGTGGTTGGGGTCGTCAAGGATGTCCGCTATCGCGAGTGGGACGACACACGGCTGGATATTTATGTTCCAATCTTTCAAAAAGCCGAGTTCCGGGCTGATTTCGTCCTCAAATTGTCGCCCGAAGTCACCCAGGCCCAACAAGCCGATTTAGTCAAACGCATTCAACAAATTGTCTTTTCGATTGATAAAGATCAGGTTATCAGCGCCGTAACGACACTCAATTCCCTGGTGGCTGAAACCCTGGCACGACCCAAATTTAATGCCGTGTTGCTCGGGCTCCTGGCCGGGTTTGCCATTGTGCTCGCCGTCCTGGGGATTTACGGCGTGATGTCGTATTCGGTGACCCAGCGAACCCAGGAAATTGGTATTCGACTCGCGCTTGGCGCCAGAACCAGCGATGTGATTGGGTTAGTGGTCAACCACGGCATGCGGCTGGCGGTGGTTGGGATTACCCTGGGTTTGCTTGGGTCTTATGTGTTGAGCCGGTTTCTGACTTCACTTTTATTTGGCGTTCAAGCAACCGACCCGGCGACATATATTTTGCTGTCATTAACGCTGCTGGTCGTTGCCAGATTGGCCTGTTACCTGCCAGCCCGCCGGGCAGCACGGATTGATCCAATGGTGGCGCTTCGGTGCGAGTAATACCATTGAGGGTTCAGGGTTCAGGGTTCAGGGTTCAGGGAAATACAATTTTTTTTCACTGAGTGAGCTTTTTGGTGATACGGCGGAGGTGCATTCCAAAATGGCATTGTACCCGTCAGTCGTCAGTCGTTGGCCCGGTTCATTTGATCTCTTTTTGTACAGAATCACGCTTGCTCAAAATACGTTCTCACTTTAGACTCCGTTGGCTGGCAGCTTTTTCCTTTTGCCCGAACACCGGGTTTTTGCCAGTTTTGGTTTGTCGCTCAATCGCTTTTCAGGACAACCTGTTTTCGTTCAGTCCCACTGGGCAACGCCTTTGGCCTGAGTGCAGGAAGCCCTTGATACACAATGGTTACAGCCAGACATTGAACCTGGTTCAAAGACCTCTTTTGCACCAGGGAACGGAGAAAAGTTCCCCATGCTTGGTCTCAATCACTATGAATCGCCTTTGCCGAGTCCCGAAACCCAATATCAGAACGACCTCCATCAGGCACAGACCAATATGCGCTCAGGCGTGATGGCCGGGTTGTGGTTTGCCATCCTGGCTTCACTGGGAGAAATCTTATCCTTCTTTTTAATTCAATCTGAGGGAGTTGAATTGGAGGGTGGGACGCTGGGGCTCATTTTCTATGTGGTGTTTGTAATACTTGAAATCAGCTCGATTTTGACGTTGACCGCCGGATTAAAGTTCTTTCACAGCCGATTCTGTGCGGTGTCGTTGCTGGTTTTGTTTTGCATCATCCAGCTCTTTAGCATTGTGGCCCGGCCTACCGGGTTGGTCATTCGGATCTTTATTACAATTGCCTTTCTCCGGGCATTTTCCAATGGGATTAAAGGCTCGTTTGAGTACCAACGATTGCAAAAAGCAAACCCGGCGCTCCCTGATTGGGTGAAGACGCCGGGCTGAAAAACCGGGGCTGAAGACTCGCAAGCTCGGGGCTGCGGGCTGAAGAAAGCGGGCTGAAGAATGAAC
>DAOQNB010000799.1:0-3567 GCA_035335845.1 Acidobacteriota bacterium
CGGTGAAAATGACTGACCAAACAATTGTGGGCCCTTTCCGTCGGCATAATCTGGATCGGCCACCACCAGCGGCGGCGACTGGCTTTCAAGTTTGACCTGCAATCGAACCAGGTCGCGGCCACTTGTCAGATAGGTAATCAGATATTTCTCAACCAGGAAATGCCCTTTTTCATCAACGAAGGCGGCAAATGGAACCAGATTGAGTGCTCTGTCTGGTGAAATGAGCAGGTGAGTATTGCCACCAATCAAGGCCCGCACCGGTTTCATCACCAGGTGATCAAGGATTTGGGCGGCGGCAATCAGGCTTTGCTTTGTCTGGCCTGGTTTTCCAGCGACTTGCAGGATGCGCGTCCCCTGGGTCAGATGAATTGACTTTCGGAACTGAGCAACCGCCTGATCAATCACTGTGGCATCTCCCAGATCGGCCCATTTCGGATTGCCCTGACTGGTCAGGACATACACCGCATAGCGCCGGGGACCAAATCCACCTGTTTTCAGGTCAGTTTCGCGATACGTGGCATATTCGACCAGAGCTGCCCCAGGTGGAATGGCTTTTTGGACGGCTTCAAGGGAAATCGCCTGGGTCTGGGCACGAAATTCAGCACTGCGGGCGCTGACTTTGCCTTCAAGCTGATCAATGGTTCCTTCCAGTTGTTTGAGTTCGGCGCGGTATTTTTCAGGATCACCTGTTCCAGGTCCTTTGAGAATCAGGTTTGAGAGCCGGGTTTTGGCGGCTGCCAGTTCATCGAGCAAGGCTCGATCTTCCGGTGCGGCCTGTTTGCGCAATGTCTCGATCCCCTCGGCCATCGCGTCCAGAATCCGTCCTTTGCGTTGCAAAATTATTGTCAGCGCAGCCCAGAGCGCCTCCTGGTTTTGTGGTGCTGACTGAATGTGCAGTGCAATCGTCCGCTCGGTTCGGTTGAGTGTGGTATTGAAATAGAGCAATTTCTGACGTTCTGAACCCCAGCCCAGATTTCGCCTCAAATCGTGCTCGGTAGCCTGGTTACTGCGAACACGCAAAGCAATGGCCTCGTCCAGATCACCTTTGCACTGATAGAGTACCGCCAGATTACTCAAGGTGGTGACCACCTGCGGATTTTCAGGACCGAGAATCTTTTCCCGAATCGCCAGGGCTTTTTGGTAATTCGCCTCAGCCTGTGCCAGATCGCCCTTTTTCTGATACAGACCCGCCAGATTGTTATAGTCAGTAGCCAGATCCGGATGATTTGGTCCAAGAACCTTGAGGTTTCGGGCCACTACTTTTTGCAAAATCGGCTCCGCCCGGTCAAAGTCCCGTCGGTCCTGATACAAAAAGGCAAGATTTCCCAGCGTGTTGATGGTCAATGGGTGCTCCGACCCAAGTTTTTGTTCCTGAATCGTCAGGGCTCGCTGAAAAAATTGTTCGGCACGAGTGCTATCTCCCTGTTTCAAAATCAACCCACCCAGGATATTGAGCGTGTTGGCAATGGTCGGATGATCTGCACCGTACACTTTTTCCTGAATCGGCAGGGCTTTCTCGAAATATGATTCAGCTTCCTGCAGGTCTCCCTTTTCAGAATAGAGCATGCCAAGGTTGATATAGCTGGCGGCAACGCCAGGATGGTTGGCGCCAAATACTTTCTCATGAATGGCCAGTGATTGCCGAAAATATGGCTCTGCCCGGAGATATTCGCCTTTGTCCTGATAGAGCAATCCCAGGTTATTGAGACTGAGCGCCACACCTGGATGCTCTGGCCCCAGCACTTTTTTCCGAAGCTCAAGCGCGCGCAAAAACAATGGCTCAGCTTCGTCAAATTTCCCTTCCAACCAGAACAACCGGCCCAGACTGTTGACGCAAAAGGCAACGTTGGGATGCTCCGGGCCTAATTCCTTTTCAAAAATGGTCAAGGCGCGTTGAACCAGTGGTCGAGCCCGCTGATAGTCACCCTTGACCCGGTACAATTCAGCCAGGTTGTAGGTACTTTCCGCAACCTCAGAATGGTCTGGGCCAACGGTCTTTTCCAGAATGGCAATCGCCCGCAGGTAGAGCGGTTCCGCCATCGGGAAATTCCCTTTTGATTTCAGGACCAAACCCAGAATGTTAAGACTTTCAGCCAGGTCGTGGTGTTCAGAACCAAGTTGTTTTTCTCGGATGGAAATCGCTCGCCGGGCGCACTCTTCGGCTTGAGTATAGTCGGCTTTGTCATACCACACCGTCGCCAGCAGGGTTAAACATCTGGCGGTCAGAACGTGTTCTGAACCAACGCTTTGTTCCGCCTGGGCCAGGGCTTTTTGGACCAGCGGAAGCGCTTCGTCATATTTGCCCGCTGCTTCCAGTTTTTTTGCCTGTTCACACAGGGCAGTGATTTCTTTTTCTGAGGTATCAATCTGGGCTGGAGCGATTTCACTCTGAGCCAGAACCCAGCAGAGATGGGATTGGGTTGAAAAAGGGAAAAAGGTGGTCACCGTCAGCCCACCAAGTATGAAAAACCTCGCCCACATAACACGCTCCAGTTCTCATCCCAATCTGGGAAAAGTCAATTGTGGCCACAGTGGCAGACACAGATGTGGTCTCGGATGTGGTTGGTTGAGCTAAAATCAAAGGACAGAAAGGACAGAAAGAACCGGGTGGAAGTCAGTTTGGTGGGAGTGGCCAGAGAGACTTCGGTGAATTTTCAGTCCGCTCAAGGTTCACTGGGATTCCCCGTGCGAGTCAGGTCCCGAACTGGTCGGCGCTGATTTTTGAGCAAGGCCAGGCGACTTTGGGCAAAATTCAGGCCATTCTCAATTCTGCACTCTCAATTCTCAATTCTTCATTCTTCATTCAGCGTTTCCCGTCCAGATTCGCCCATTCGCCAGATTGGATAAAGGATGCCCAGTAATAAGGATGGCGGCGAACCGGGCTTTTAAGCATTTTGAGTTGAACCTGGCGGAGTGCCTGGCTGCGGCCTTCCCCGGCTTTTAGGCGCTGATAGTAACCAACCATCAAATCACGGGTGGCCGCATCTGAAACCGGCCACAGACTCATCATTTGTGATTCGCTCCCGGCCAGGACCAGGGCCCGGCGCAACCCATACACGCCATCGCCGACTTTGACATCCCCCAGCCCGGTGTCACAGGCGGAGAGCGTCACCAGTTTGGTGCCCCATAAATTCAGGCTGGCGGCTTCAAGTGCGGTCAAGGTGCTGTCGTTTTCAGTCTGGCTGCCACCGCGATTGGCGCCGGCAAAAAAGAGCCCGGAGCGCAAGAGTGGATTGGTTTGATGAACCGTTTCCGGGTTGAGATCAAGCGATTGGACTTTGGTTAAATTCCGGGTTCCACTTTCGGCCACAGAATTGGTCTGAGGTGTTTCTCGCAAGAAAAATCCGTGCGTGGCAATGTGCACCAGGGCGGGTTTGACGGCAGATTTCAGCGCTTGTTTGGTGGCTTCACCTTCCATTTTGAGGGTGGCGTCAGCAAACAAGGCTTTGAGTTGCGAGCCTTCCTGGTGTGTTCCGCCAAGCCGAGCCAGTGGCGAAAATGACTGGCCAAAGAGTTTTGGACCAGCGCCTTTGTCATAATCTGGATCGGCCATCACCAGTGCCGGAG